>NZ_JBSZCP010000039.1:0-43955 GCF_054166785.1 Cyanobacterium sp. | reverse complement strand
TATCAATGCTTTAACTTACCAAGCGCGTCACCATTACATTTTCTTGGGCGATATTTGTCCCGACGAAAGAAGCTAGGGAAGTCAATCCCTTGAATACCTTACGCACATTACTGCATTTTTATTATAGCGCATTATACTAACGATCAAGAAATATAAATCCGTCATGAATGACGGGGTTTTATACCCAAAATTTTTGATAAAAAAAACCGCCCCATAAAACATTAGAGCGGTTTTGATCAGTGTATATTAAATGAAATTATAAAGAAGAGCCTACACCAGCATAAGCACCATAGAAAAATAGTGCCAATACAGCTAAGGCACCCATTCCAGCGACGGTGCCAACAATCCATAAAGGAATTCTTGCATCTCCCATAATCCTAACCTCCTAAATAATAAAGTAATTGATATTAGTTGAAAAAGTAACTAGAAAATAGAACGCCAAGGGTGGCAATCATCAACAAACCTAAGAATAAAGAAGTACGGTTTAATTCTACGCTTTGTTTATTGGGGTTTTGATTTCTTTCCATGGATAACTCCTATCTTTGAATAAACTGCATGGCGGTAATAGCACCTACAAAGAAGACAGAAGGCACGCCAAGGGTATGTACTGCCAACCATCTAACGGTGAAAATGGGGTAAGATACGGGTTGATTAGGGCTGTTGCTGCTAGTCATAATATTTTTTTATCTTGTGATGTTAACTACTTAGTAAACTGGTCAATCTGTTGGTTTGCACCGTAACGATCATTTACGATGGGTAATTCTTCACGGGTTTGAGTAAAATATTCATCAGGGCGAGGGGTGCCAAATGCGTCATAGGCTAACCCGGTGCTGACAAATAACCAACCAGCGATGAATAGCATAGGGATGGTAATGCTATGGATTACCCAGTAGCGTACGCTGGTTACAATATCGGTAAATGGACGTTCTCCTGTATCTCCTGCCATAGGAAACTGTTTCCTCCTAAAATAATTTTTTAGTTAAATGTGTTTATCTAATTTACTATATCGAAGTACCTTTGTTCACAATAACCCATGCAAATAGAACAATAGTTTTTCTGCTCATTTTTGCTAAGTTTATGGTTAAACTTTTTTGATTCGATGATTAAGTACTGTTAAGTAAATTATATCATAATCATAGGAAAAAGATTTAGTTCTTAAGACTATGTTGTTGTTGTAATTTTTATCTATGGTGCTTTACTTTATCAAGGTTATATTCTTGGCTTAACAATTCTTTATATACTACAGTGTTAAAAAAGTTAAACTTTTTTTCTCATAATTTACTTAATCCTAATATTTTTTTTCAATTTTTCTAAAATAGTTTATGGCACTATCAGAAACCATTGCCCTCGTCAGAATTACTAATCAATCTTGGCAGAGTGGCAAAATATACGGAGAAATAGAGGCGGGTAGTTATCAATGGCAGTTTGAATGGCAGTTTTTGCAGGGTAAGCTATCTGTTAAGCCTACCCTTGGTCGAAGTCTGATTCAAGAGCCTTTGGCTCGTTTTCTGGAGCATTGTGATTACCAATTGGAGGTGGGGGGTGATTACCATTTTGCGGTTAGGGCAAAACTGTAATTTAACTTGGGGTAAGAGGCAACAGGCAAAAGATAATTAATTGCTTATTTTACGTTTTGCAATCTGTCACCTAATCAGTGTTTTTTATGCTAGAAATATTATTGGGGAATATCAAATAATACTTTATCCATATAAGTTTGCGCCCAATCAATTCCAAAGGCTTTTTCAAGAATTTTACGGGTTTTATCGTTCTTTTGTTGCTGTTGGCAGTAATGTTTTTGCCCTTGTAAATAGGTATTTTTTTCGGCTTCTGTGCCTTGGGTAGAGGCGATCGCACTTTGGCAATGGATAGTTAAAAAGTTAATTACCCGATTCAAAAATTTTTGTTCTTCTTGTTCATCGCAGGGGCGAATAAATAAACAATAGGGAGAAAAAATATCGCCCCATGGGGGTAATTCTCGAACATCTTGGAAGTTAGGATTTTCAAGATTAGATAGCTTTTCTTCATAGGCTGGAGATAGGGTTTTATCGGCACTGGTGGGGGATAAATCGACAATGGCGGCACTGATGCCCCTTTTTCCTGCCACGATGTCACAGCCGAACATGGGGAGGGGGTATTCTGGTTTAGGAAACATTACACAGTGTAGGATGTCGAGGTTTTCTCCTACTTTTGCTAACTCTAGGTGCATTTTGCGAAATTCTCGGCTTTGGAAACAGCAGTTTTGGATGGTTAGTCTTTCTCCCTCTAGCTTTCCTTCTACATAGCCTAATTCTTCTGGTAATTGGTAAGGAGATAGTTCTAAGTGCGATCGCCACGTATCCACAATACCATCACCTAGTTGATTAATAAGAGGATGTAACCTTTGTTTCAGGTCAGATTTAAAAACTTGAGTCATCTTAAACTTGTACTTTTATAATAGTTTTTGGTTATCATGCAGTTATCAGTTTACAAAAAAACTGATCTCCCAATCTTTTCGTTATGTAACAACAAATAGGAGCATCAACTTATGTTTGGCTTAGGCATTCCCGAATTAGTAGTCATTATGGTGGTAGCAATCTTGATTTTTGGACCGAAAAAACTACCAGAATTGGGTAATGCGTTGGGTAAAAGTTTGCGGGGCTTTAAAGAAGAAATCGGCAACAAATCTGATGATGATGGGGATGATAACAAAGACTATTAACCATGGATAAAGATACCCGTTTCGCTCTTCTAGTAATAGGTTTACCCTTCCTTGGTTTAATTTATTGTTTTTTAATTTTGGGAGTAATGATGACATCTAATGTAGCTCAAGATAACCCCGTCACCACAGGGATTATTTTTGGTGTCATTCCCTTAGGGATTGCCATGACGATTTGGATTAGAGCTTCAGCAAAAGCCTATAAAAAGAAAAAATGAAGATAATTTCAATGGTCATTTTAAGGAGGGAAAATCACTGAAATTTTCCGCCCCTAACTAGATCATAATAAACCAACAAAATGTAAAGGACCATGACCACTCATGAGTTCAATTAATAATGCCACAAACCCTAACATCGCTAAACGTCCATTCCATACTTCGGCGGCGGTGGTCAAACCCCATTCCCATTTTTCTTGGGGATACATTTTCATATTTTTCTTGGGACGGGTAATTTCGTCAAACCGCAGGGGATTTTTATCTAATGCTTCAGTGGTTAGATTATAAAGGGCATCAATAAATTCGGGATGAGTGTTGGGGGCTGGTACTCTTTTAAAGTTAGTGATTCCTGCTTCCTCGGCTATTTCTCTATACTCTAGGTCTATTTCTTGCAACGTTTCGATATGTTCAGAAACAAAGCTAATGGGAACTACTAAGAGATCTTTAATTTGCTGTTGTCCCAATTCAATTAAAGCATCTTCTGTATAGGGTTTTAACCATTCCACAGGCCCTACTTTACTTTGATAGGCTAGGGTATAAGGATTCTCGGTGTTCAAGTTTTTCATAATTAATTCTGTACACCGCTCAATTTCCTCCTGATAAGGATCTCCTGCTTCGGTTACGTAGCTTTTTGGTACACCATGGGCGCTAAAGAAGATATGGACTTGCCCTTGATTTTCAAACTGTTCTAGTTCCTGTTTAATTAAATCTGTCATGGAAGCTAGATAGTTGCGATGATCGTACCATGATGGTACTAGGGTATATTCGATGTTTTGTAGTTCAGGGTCTTTTGCCCACATTTCTTCTAGTACCCGAAAACTAGAACCGCTAGTGCTGATGGAAAAATGGGGATAAAGGGGTAGAATTACTAATTTTTGGACGTTATCGGCTTTAATCTGGGCGATCGCCTCTTCGGTGAAAGGATGCCAATATCTCATGCCTACATACACTTTAATATCTTCCTCTTGCCCTTTTAGCCTTGCTTGTAAAGCCTGAGCTTGAGCTTCCGTAATTTGCAATAATGGTGAGCCTCCCCCAATTTCTTTATAGTTTTCCTCGGATTTTTTACTTCTGAGGGTGGAAATTAACCATGCAAGGGGCTTTTGTAATAGGGGGGAAGGTAGGCGGATAATTTCAGGGTCTGAGAATAGGTTATAGAGGAAAGGACGCACATCCTCTAATTTTTCTGGACCACCTAAATTTAACAATAATACTCCTGTCCGAGCCATAATATTAATATTGATTTTTTTTAAGTTTCTTTACTAAGTGTAACAATATCTTATTGTTGCTTTTAATTTGTGAATGAAATAATACTTATCTGGTTTTAATTTTAGGAATTATTATGATAATGATAACTTTTTTTGACAAAAAACTTCATAGAAGTTAATTTATAAATTAATTTAGTAATCATAGATACTTTACACAGCAACGAATAATAGTTAGTACATGGTGAGGCTTAATATATAATCTTTAGCAATAAAATAAGTTTAGGGAAAGAGAATCTAGTTCCGATTTATGATGGCAATATCCTTAATTTTCTAGCTTTGGGGGTATTTTAGTAATTATGGGGAACAACCATTAAAAATAGTGATAGATTTCTAGGGGTCAATATCAATGGATAAACGGTAAATTTCACGGCGAGATAGATTTGTTAATTTTGCGAGGTGCTGACTTGCTTCACTCTTACCCATACCCTCTGCTATTAGGGTAATTAATCTTGTCTTGATTTCTTCGGTGGATAGCTGCTCAAATTTTTCCTCATTATTTCCCGCCACAATAATAGTATATTCTCCCCTAGGTTCTTTTTCTTGGGTTAGGGCGATCGCACCTTGTATGGTACCCCGCCAGAAATCCTCATGTAACTTAGTCAACTCCCGTGCGAGGGTAATTTCTCGTAAAGCACCAAACACCCCTAAAAAATCAGCCAAAGTTTTCTTGAGACGATGGGGAGACTCATAAAAAATAATCGTGCGTCTTTCATTCCTCAACTCAGACAATAATCCATCTCGTAACTTCTTCTTAATAGGTAAAAAACCCTCAAAAACAAATCTTTCCGTCGGTAAACCAGAAGCAATTAAACCATTGATAGCCGCATTTGCCCCCGGAATCGGCACAACCTCCACATTTTCCCCAATACAAGCCTTAACCATATTGTATCCAGGATCAGAAATAGCAGGAGTACCAGCATCCGTCACCAAAGCAATACTTTCTCCCCCCTTGAGTCGAGGAATAAACTCTGCCACCCGACTTTGATAGTTATGTTGATGATAACTAACCATGGGGGTTTTCACCTGAAAATGATGTAATAACTTGCCCGTATGACGGGTATCCTCCGCCCCAATTAAATCAACCGATTCCAAAACCTTTAACCCCCGAAAAGTCATATCCTCAAGATTGCCAATGGGGGTTGCCACTAGATAAAGTATGCCTGTCAATGTAAAATCCTAAGAATAACTAACAAAAAAATCCCATGAACCAGTTTACCATTAACCTCAACCAAGGCTCAGTTTCCTTTAACTTTAGCCAAGAAGCAGGTTTAAAATTGAAACAAGAAATTAACTCACTAATACAAAGTTTAAAAGATAATGCTCAAACAGGCACCAAACCTAGTGCCAAAAAACCCATGGAGTATCAACACACAGGGGAAGTTTTTTTAGAAATTTTTTGTAATCCTAATATATATCCTAGTCCTTTCGCCGCCAAAGTTTTAATCACGATCCGAGATGAACGCCTAAGGGTAACTTCCGAAGCAGAATTAACCCGTCTCATTGAAGACTTAGAACAATATTTACAATAGTAGTAGATTCTATTTCCCTGCCGTAAAGTTACAGGGATTTTTCTTATAGAACCATTACTTCAGTTCTAGCAATCCAAAAGACCCGAATCTTACGCCCATTTCAAGCATCCCGTATTGCTGCTACCTTCCGGTCCTGACAAGGTTTGAGCGTCGAAACTGCATAAGTCCGAGTCAAATACCATTATAGCTTATTTTAAGGGTACATTTCAAGGAAAAAATTACTTTTGTTCAATATTTAGATCATACTTTTGGGAAAAAAGCCAAGGAAGTATATAAAAATTTAGGCGAGTAAGAATTTTTGTTAACATTTTGTAATAGTTAGTCAAAAATAGTTTGCTCAATATGACACAATCTACCCTTGAAAAAGTGAATGCTCCCGTGGTTTTACCCGTGGGCGGAGAGGATGAATATAATTTTAATTATCAAGAGGTTTGGTATCCTGTTTTTTTTGTGGAGGATTTGGATAAAACTAGACCAAACGCTTTTACCTTATTAGAGGAAGATATTGTCATTTGGTGGGAGGAAAAAACTTCTCAATGGCGAGTGTTTACGGATAAATGCCCCCATCGTCTAGCCCCTTTAACCGAAGGTAGAATTAATGAAGAGGGTTTATTGGAATGTCCATATCATGGTTGGACTTTTTCGGGGGAAGGAAATTGTGAGGTGATACCCCAACAAAAGGAAAATCAACGGGCGCATACTTCCTCTCGGGCTTGTGTTAAGTCTTACCCTTGTAAGGTTGAGCAGGATTTATTATTTGTTTATGCTGGTAATCCTGATAATGCTGATAAAACTCCTATTCCCATAGTAGCTCCTTTGGAGGAGGATAAGGATAAGTGGTTAGTGTTGAATACTTTTCGGGATATTCCTTATTCTGCCCTCACTTTATTGGAAAATGTCCTAGATTCTAGTCATATTCCCTATACCCATCATGGCTCTGTGGGCGATCGCACCAATGTTTCTACGGTAGAATTAGAAATTATCAACAGTAATAGACAAGGATTTGAAGGGGTATGGCAGGAAGGGCCCAGAAAAGGTAAGCTAGGTACTCAATATACTACCTTTGTTGCTCCAAATTTAATGTGGCATGATTTAACATCAAAACAATTTGGACGCACTATGACAGTGGTTTATGCTACCCCCATTAGTAAAGGTAAATGCCGTTTATTTGCCCGTTTTCCCTTTCAATTTTCATCTAAAATCCCTCAATTTTTTATAAAATTAACTCCTCGTTGGTATTCCCATCTGAATCAAAATGCTATCCTTGAGGATGATCAAATTTTTCTCCATTACCAAGAGCGATATTTAGAAAAATTAGGAGGTAGCGAAAAGTATGAAAAAGCCTGTTATTTACCAACTAAAGCAGATTTATATGTAACAGAATTTAGACAATGGATCAATAAATATAATGCGGAATTGTTCCCCCATCAAACCTTACCTTCCACTCCTCCCCATGAGACTTTATTAGAGCGTTACCATTCCCATACGGAAAAATGTGCTAGTTGTCGTCAAGCCCTTAAAAATATCAAAAAAATACGTAATTTTTTACTAATTATTAGTGCTATCATTTGGTCAACTCTACCTTTTATAACTATTAATTTAGGAAATGACTTTCAATCAATTATCTATGGTATTGTCCCATTCAACCTAATTAGTATTTTATTGTACTTTTACCTGGGAAAAATAGAACAAAAGTTTTATCAAGGACAAATAATAGCTCCAAGAAATTTCAAAAAATAGTAAAATTATTCTACACCGCTGGTTAGGATAAATTAATTTTTGAGTCTGTCCTAACCATAACAAATCATTTAAGACAGCTATAGGGCTAATCAATCAATAATTTTTACAAAAAGGGTATAACTAATTGGTGATGGTGGTAATTCCTGAGAAAAATTTTCACAATAACTAACATTCGCTAAAATTAAATGTCAGTAAAAATAATCCGATGCCAACTATCAAGGGAGGAACTAGGTGAGTGATAATATAACTATTAATAAACAAGATTCTCGTCATGAGTTAAGGGAATTACTCAATTCGCAACTCAGATTAATGTTAGATAAAAACAATCTTGAGGGGGCGAAATCGTTATTGATACCCGTGCAACCAGTTGATATAGCCGAAGCCATCGGAGATTTACCTGAAACCCAAAAACTAATTGCTTTTAGACTTCTGAGTAAAACCGAAGCCATCGATGTATATGAGCATTTAGACTATAACAGCCAAGAATCTTTGATTCAGGAATTCAAACGTCAAGAAGTCTTAGATATTGTTGATAAAATGTCCCCTGATGATAGGGCAAAACTGTTTGATGAATTACCTGCGGTGGTAGTTAGTCGTATTTTAGAGCAACTTAGCCCAGAAGAAAGACAAGCAACTAATTTGTTACTGGGTTATGGGGAAGATACAGCGGGGAGAATGATGACTCCCGAATATATTGCCCTTAAGGAAGATTTTACGGTGGCACAAACCCTCGAAAAAATTCGCTCGGAGGCTAGGGCTTCGGAGTTGATATATTATATGTATGTCACCGATGCTTCTCGTCACTTGTTGGGCATCGTTTCTTTGCGGGATTTGGTGGTAAGTTCCCCTGATGATACCCTTGATAAGGTATTAACTAAAGAGTTAGTCTATGTTAATACGGATATGGATCAAGAGGAAGTCGCTCGATTGATTCAACGTTATGACTTTTTGGCGGTGCCTGTGGTAGATAAGGAGTCACGTTTGGTGGGTATCGTCACGGTGGATGATGTAATTGATATTATTGAAAGGGAAGCCACGGAGGATATTTATGCCCTAGGGGCGGTGCAGTCGGATGGGGATAGTAGTTATTTTAAGACTAATCTGTTTACGGTAGCGAGAAGAAGGGTTGTTTGGTTGTTGGTGTTACTGTTGACTAATACGGTGACGGGGGGCATTATTGGGGCGCAGGAAGATATTTTGGCACAGGTAACGGTGTTGGCGGCGTTTATACCTTTATTAATTGGCACAGGGGGTAATATTGGTACTCAATCTTCTACGGTGGTAATTAGGGGATTAAGCACTGATGCAGTTAATGATTATGGACCGGCAAAAATCATTTTTAGGGAAGCTATTGCAGGTTTATTGTTAGGTTTAATATTGGGGGTATTGGCTACTATTTGGGCTTATTTTTTACCGCAAACAAATCAAAATTTAATGGTGTGTATAACGGTAGGATTTAGTTTAGTGGCGATCGCTCTTTTAGCTTCAGTGGCGGGTTCGGCATTACCATTTTTATTCCGCTCTTTAGGATTAGATCCTGCTTTGATGTCTGCACCCTTTATCACTACGGCGGTGGATGTTTTGGGGGTATTAATCTATTTTACTATCGCCCGTATTTTATTACCATTTTAGGAGAGAGGGAATGATGTTTAAAAATTTGAGTTGGTGGGAGATTGGGGAATATATTGCTAGTCTTATTTTATTAATTTTACTGATAGTTAATGATAATTGGCAAGGAAATTTTGTAGTTATATTTTTTATTGCTTTAATATTAATTTTAAATATAATTAATCGTAAATCATTGGAGTATAGAAACAAAAAAAGAATAGCAGCTGCCCTTAATATTCAACTAAAAAAATTCTCCGAACACATTGCAGAAGTTAATAATCGAGTAAATATTTTAGCTAGTAAAACATCTATCCATCAATCTCCTTTATCTAGTGCAAAGGTGGGATTATCGGACAATGAAGTAATTGCCTCTTTGCAAAAAGACATTGCTACCATTAATCAATCGGTGACGAGTATGATTGACTATGTGAATAAAAATGATTTGGTGGAGAGGGTGACTATCATTGAACAAAAGTTACCCTATGTCGATTCGTCAAATTATGGTGGTACGGTAAAAAATGATGATGGTATAAAATTACCTAGTCCTGAAATTATCCATCAAAAGTTACCAGAATATAATTATGATTCACCCCCTAGACTTGCTTGGAAATGTATTCATGTTATAGAAGCCCATAATCAATCGGTTACGGATTTAAGTGTTACCTTTGATAAAAAATATTTAGTTAGTGTTTCTTGGGATCAATATCTAAAATTATGGTCTTTAGAAGATGGTACAGAGGTAGATGCTATCCAAGGCTCAGAGCAGGGTTTACTAACGGTATCTACCCATAAAACTAACTATTTAGACCATGGTATTGCCACAGGAAGTTTAGATCAAGATGTAAAGATTTGGTCTTTGGAAAAAAAGGGAAAAAAACAATTAAAATTTAAGTTAGAACATACTTTAACTGACCATACAGGCTCTATTCATGGTTTAGCCATTGCCCCAGAAAATAATTATCTAATTAGTGGTAGTTATGACCAAACTTTGAAAAAGTGGGATTTGATAAAAGGGGATTTAATTGATAGTTGTTATGACGATAATGGAGCTATAAATGCGATCGCCCTTAATGATAAAATTGGTATTATGGTAAGTGGTGGGGGAGATGGCACCATTTCTGTATGGGAAATCAATAGTAATCGAAAGTTAGCGGTGTTGGTAGATAATTTAATATCCTTAGAATCTATTGCCATTAGTACATCGGGGGAATATGTTGCCGTAGGGTGTGCCAATGGAGATGTAAAAATTTGGTATCTGCCCCCCTCCATTTTTAATCTTTTCCAAGAAATATCTCCCTCCCTCCAATTACAAGGACACCATGGACAGGTGATGGATTTGGCATTTCATCCCGATGATCAGTTGTTATATACTGTGGGGGTAGATGGACTTTTAAAGATATGGTATTGTGCCACGGGTAAGGAATTAGGACATCTAAAAATTGGGGAAGATAATCGCATCTTTTCCCTTGCCCTCAGTGAGGATGGAGAAATTTTAGTGGCTGGGGGTGTTGATGGCACTATCAAAATTTGGCAACAAACTAAGACTCTCAATGGGGAATAGCCCATGGGAAATGGGCAAAAATTGTTCCCTGAAACCCTAAATCTGTCATCTAATACTGATTAAGATATAATATTTGAAGTTTTACGGTGTAGAAAAAATATTATGAAAATCATCGATGGTAAAGGTCGTTTATTTGGGAAGGTGAATATCCTTGACCTAGGGGCGATCGCAGTTATACTATTAGTAATAGTGGGTATATTTATTGTACCAGGCCCATCAGGCTCTATCGCTCAGGTTACAGGGGGCGGAAGTAGGGCTGAAAAAGTTCAAGTTAGCCTTATCGTTAGGGGGCTAAATACTACTGACTCCGATGATACCATCGCTGAATTTAATGATGATGCCGAAGTAAGTGTTATCGTTAGAAATGAACCTGCTGGAAGATTAAAAATTGAGTCTGCCCAAGAATTGCCTAACTATGTCACCGTTACCCAACCTGATGGTAGCGTAAATGCTCAGTTAGATCCACGCCCCATCGTCAAAAATAGTGTTGATATGATTTTAACCATGACAGGCAATGGACAACTTACCAATGATGGTTATGTTATCGCTAATCAAAAAGTAAAAATAGGTACGGTGTTGGAGTTGGATAATGCTCGCTACAATTTCCGAGGCACCGTAATAAATGTTACTGAGGCGGATAGTTAGTAAAAAAATAACCACCCTGATTTATTTTTCATGGGTGGAAATACAGCGTAATACTTGACTTTTTAGCAAATATGTGCTATCAATTAAGCGACAGAGCCAACCTTGGATTGATGGAGGGCTTCCCCTAGATTACGCACAACGGCAATCATGGCTACTTCGTCATTAAGTTTGTTTACCGCAGAGCCTACGCCCACTCCAGACGCTCCAGTGGCGATCGCCATAGGTACTGTAACGTCAGATAAACCAGAGGCACATAAAACGGGAATTTCTACCGCCCGAGAAATAGCATGGGCTGCAGCTAGGGTAGGACTTGCTTTTTCAATTAATCCTAAGATACCACTATGAATAGGATTAGAACTTGTACCCCCTTCGGTTTGGATTATATCTGCCCCGGCCGCTTCTAATGCTTGAGCTAATTCTACTTGCTCATCAAGGGCAAGGGTATGGGGTACGGTAACGGAAAGGAGAATATTAGGTAATAAAGCACGGGTTTGGCGGGTGAGGTTTAAGACATCTTCCGCACTGAAGTTGATACCCTGAGCATAAAAACTGTCAAAGTTTCCGATTTCTACTAAATCTGCCCCTGCTTCTACGGCACTTACCAATAATTGAGGCTCAACGGCACTTACACATACAGGGAGATTAATAGATTTTTTTACTGCTTTGATGATTTCTACATCGGCGCAAATATCCACAAAAGTAGCTCCCCCTAACTCTGCTGCTTTACACACTGCCTTTACATTGGCTAAATCAAAGTTGTTTAAACCGCTAATTACTTTAAGGGCTTTTTTCTGTGCGATCGCATTTTTTAAATTCTTAAGACTCATACATATACCATGGTAGTGTTTAAGAAATTAATTATATCAGAAGAAAGAAATTTGTTTTGTGGTCGGGGTTATGGAAACCTAAAACTTTTCTAGCCAATCACAGATACGATCTAACTGTTCAATGGTAATTAAACCATATTGCCATAATACCATGGGCATTAACTCAGTGTTTTGTTCCACAGAGCGTTGCGCAACGGCAATCGACTGGGGAGAAAGGTTGATTTCTTCGGTGAGAAATTCTATAAAATTAGAGTAGATAGTTGGGGGCATGGTTTATTTTCCTAATATTCTTTAAATGTGTTAAATTGACCGTAAAAAATGATAATTTCTATTATTAATTTGACCGACAAATATATATAAAACTTTCCCTACAACATATAATTGTAAAAAATTATAGGGGTTATTAATATTTTATTAATGGTGCTAGTGCTACTCTTCTATGGGGTACACACAAGCAAATCTTATAGTAAACCTCACTCCAGCGTTTGATTAGCTCAGTAACTAATAGTGAACAATATCCTAACAGATAAAATGCTATGTCCCCTTTTATTTAACTATTGCTTAATAAACTTAATAAGAATTTTGTTTTATTTTTAGATTTATTAGCTTATTAATAGTTATTTTTTGAGTTTTGGGGTGACTAGATACTGTTATTTTTAGTTAAAGTCTGACGATAATTAATAGCCTAAATTAATTAAAATTCAGAATAAATCTAATTATCTTTTTATTATTATTTTAGTCACAAAACTTATCAATTGATGATGTTATGTTCGCCTTTTAAGGTTTATTGTAAATAAACTCTGATTTTAGTTAATTTAACTTAATCAATAGATAACTTAATAAGGTTAATCCCTAGCTAAATCGATTATCCTCGAAAGATTTTTTTTGAGGCTAAAACTTTTGAAGATATATTATAGTTTATTTTTTTGATTTTGTGTAGTCTATTTTACAGAATCTTCTAAAAACTGGATCAAAATGCGATCGCCCTGTTGAATATTCAACTGCTCCGCCCTACCTCCAGCCAACTCCAAAACATTATCGACGATAGCTTCTGGACCATAAATAGGGCAAGGCTCCCTTTCACAGGGAGGAACATTTGCCTCAATAGAAACCACCTCACCCCGATAAAGAAAAATCATATCAAGGGGCATCTCAACATTTTTCATCCAAAAACTAGCCCGACGGGGAAACTCAAAAGGAAATAACATACCCCTATCAGGGGCAATAGAATCACGATACATCAAACCTTGAGCCTGTTGTGCCGATGTTTTTGCCACTTCTAAATCGATTTGTTCACCATTAATGATAGTCTTAGCGGTGATGGGTAACTCAGGAATAATATGGGAGTTTTCTACCACAACCTCTTGGGAATCAGCTTTTGAGCTATTTAATTCGCAACCTATTAAAGGTAAAGATAAAACAACAAAATAACCAAGAGAGTAAATTAACAAACCATATTTTTTATTCAAAAATTTTAAAGATTTTCTAAGCATAAAAAAGGATAATCAATAATTGCATTAAAGTAAAATTAAGTATATATACTCAACGAACTTTTAAAATTAGCAGCTATTAGAACTTAAACACTGTCAAGACTGTTTTAGTTTTAATTAGTAGCTAAAAACAATGTTACAATACTTAATCATTTTCAGCAAATACTCATAAAACAATGGCACTACCAAACCTTAATGATATTGGGGAAGCAACAATTAATAAAATAGCGACAAAGGCTTTTGAAACTCAGGTAACACAGGCAAGAGACTTGAGTGTAACGGTAAAAGTTAGTCGTCAAAATCTCCGTAAAGGCATTCTTGAATCCTTAGAGATTAATGGAGAAGGGTTGATAATGAAAAGGGGTTTGAGTTTAGAGCAAATGAATATCAGTCTCCATGACATAGGAGTTAACCCCCTCAAGGCTTTGATGGGCAATGTACAGTTAACAAAACCCAGTGAGGGCAATGCCTGTATTATTCTTACGGAGAAGGATATTTGTACCGCTTTGAATATTGGCTATCTCAATGGTGTTGCCTCTCGGTATGATGTTTCTGTGGATAATCGCCCTGTTCATATTAAATTTGAAAATATTAATTGTCGTATCTTAGCGGATCATCGTATCATGATCGAGGCGGCGGTATTGGTGAAGGAAACTAATACCATGGAGAGGGTATGTCTTTTATTTAAGCCGATTATTTGTGATCAGGGTAATGGTGTTTTGCTCGAGGAGTTAGAGTATGTGGAGGGTAAGGGATTGTCTCCCATTATTATTGATGCTCTTATTTCTCAAATTTGTGATGTTTTTAATTTAGATCATTTTGTCATTGATGGTATTTCTTTACGGGTAAATAGTCTCGATTTTTCTGAGGGTATGTTACGCTTATCTGCTTTGGCTGGAATTACCCATTTCCCTACGGGTAAGGTTTAACTCGTAAAAATAAAGGGCAACGGGTTGATTAAATGCGATAAAATAATCTGGATCTTGGGGAGATAAATAAACGGCGGTATATTGTTTTGCTTTAATATGATTAGGGTCTATTTTTTCATATTTAGTCGTCGTTTCCACTATATTAATGTAAATATTGCCCGGGCGACGGAAAAATTGTCTAGTAATTTCACTGGTGATAAATTCTTTTTCATTAACGGTTTTTTGTTGTCTGCCTATGATGGTGGAAATTAATTCATTTTCTTCACTAAATTTGGTTATTTGTTCGGTGGAATTGTTCTGATTAATGATGACATTTTTTACGTTTTCTTCTCCTAAATAAGCCCGGGCGATCGCCCTTGCATTAAAACCTCGATCTGGGACAATTATTTTATTATTATTGATTGTCGTGGGTAAAAAACTATCGAAATTACTATTAATAACGGTGGGAATAAATTTCACATTAAAAATTATATTTTGATCGATATACTGCGCATTTTTTGAAAAACCGGGGGTTTCAAACTTGGGGGCGAGGGGTGCTATTTGTTCTTTTAAAATATTCTCAACTTGCCAATCTCCTTCAAACCAATGGGGATAAATTAATTCTTGTTCTGGGGATGGTAAAGATATTTGATTATTCCAGTTAGGATAACTATTAATTCTATGTTCTAAACTTTCTGCTAGGACTGGGTTAACGTTAATGACAAAAAAAGTAAAAATGAAGGCGGTTAATAAAAATATTTTTTGAATAAATTTAGGCATTATTTATGTTAATTTTTAGATGATTTAATTTGATAAATAAATTAGAAATTATTAGCTAATTGTAACTATATACCGTAAGTAAAACTGATTTAATTATAAATACCACATTAACTAAGTATTTTTATTATTTTGTTATCTGTGTTAAATACAGAATATTGTAAAATTGACTATATGTTAGTCATAATTAAACTTATGAGTAAAATATTGATTGTAGAAAACGAGCAGAAGCTAATCAAGTTTTTGCAAGAAGGATTAAAATATCAGGGCTATGAAGTGATAATTGCCGAGGATGGGGTTATGGGTTTAACCATGGCTAGGGAATCTCGTCCTGATTTGATTGTAGTTGACGGTGCTTTACCCGGATTATCGGGTTTAGAAGTGTGTCGCCGTTTACGTCTAGGGGGTGACAAAGTACCGATTATTATATTGACTGCCCAAGATGATATTAACGATAGGGTAGCAGGATTGGATGCGGGGGCGGATGATTATTTATTAAAGCCCTTTAGTATTGACGATTTGTTGACGAGGTTAAAGGCTAGTTTACGCCGTAGTAGTGAAGAAGATCCAGATTTATTGCATTTTGTCGATCTTAGTTTAAATCGTCGCACGAGGGAAATAAAAAGGGGCGATCGCACCATAGACTTAACCGCAACGGAGTATGATTTACTAGAGTACCTTATTTCTAATGCAGGGGAAGTCTTAACCCGGGATCAAATTTTACAGAGGGTATGGGGATATGACTTTGGGGGAGACTCCAACATTATCGAAGTATATGTGCGTTATCTACGGTTAAAATTAGAAGCCAATAAAGAAAAAAGACTGATTCAAACCGTGAGGGGAGTAGGCTACGTCCTTAAAGAATAAGTTGACAATTGACAATGAACCGTTGACCATGAACAATTAAAAAAAGAATAATTAAAATTATTCCCATGGTTACACTCCCAAAACTGCGAAATTATGAATAAACAGCCTAAAATAATTGTATTAGACGATGACCCCACTGGTTCTCAAACTGTCCATAGTTGCTTATTATTAATGCAGTGGGATGTGGATACCCTTCGAGATGGTTTACGGGATGAATCTCCCATTTTCTTTATTCTCACCAACACAAGGGCTTTAAATCCCCAAGAAGCTCAACGTACTACCCAAGAAGTATGTCGTAATCTCAAAAGTGCGATCGCCCTTGAAGCCATAGAAGACTACGTCATTGTAAGTCGCTCTGACTCTACCCTCAGAGGGCATTACCCCATCGAAACCGACACCATCGCCCAAGAATTAGGAGACTTTGACGCTCATTTTCTCATTCCAGCCTTTTTTGAAGGGGGCAGAATTACCCGCCATAGCATCCATTATCTAATCATCGATGGAGTAGAAACCCCCGTCCACGAAACCGAATTTGCCCAAGACTCCGTATTTGGCTATAGTTACAGCTACTTACCCGACTACGTTAGCGAAAAAACCCATGGAAAAATACAACCCCAAGAAGTACAACGTTTCTTATTAGAAGACATTAGAAAAGGCAGCGAAGAAAGACTTAGAAAACTAAGCCATAATCAATGTTGTGCGGTGGACGGTGAAACTCAATCCGACTTAGATAAATTTGCCCAAGACTTACTCACCGTTGCGGGGGAAGGTAAAAAATTTCTTTTCCGTAGCGCCGCTAGTATCCTAACCTCCCTTGCAGGAGTGGGCAAACAGCCCATAGAAGCCGAAAATATGGGTAAATATAAACCCACCCATGACACTGGAGTTATTTTAGTAGGTTCCCACGTCAAAAAAACCACCCAACAACTAAACCAACTATTACAACAACCTGAAATATTTGGCATTGAAATTGACGTAGCACTACTCCGAGACAACCCCAATGCTCGCCAAGAAATCATTAGTCAAGCCCTAGAAGCGGTAAAAAAAGCCCTATCAAACAGTAAAACCCCTGCTATTTATACCAGTAGAGAAGAACTAACCTTTGCAGACATTACCACCCGCCTAGAATTTGGTAAGCAAGTATCAAGTCTTTTAATGGAAATTGTCAAAGGATTACCCCAAGATATTGGCTTTTTAATCAGTAAAGGAGGTATCACCTCCAATGATGTTTTAAGTGATGGTTTAAGCCTTAAGGAAGCTAGGTTATTAGGGCAAATTCTCCCTGGATGCTCAGTAATTACTACCCCCGCTAATCATCATTTATTCCCTAATCTGCCAGTGGTTTTATTCCCGGGAAATGTGGGAGATAAAGATGGTTTAGTTACTGCTTATCAGCGCTTAAACAAGGTTTAGTGAGTCCGATTTAGTAAACGGTACTTTTATTTATTGTTTATGGGCAATGGGCTTAAGCCCATTGTTTTTTTATTTGTATATTAAAAATAGAGATAATTAGCTTATGAATGGACAACTATTCCCCATTAATTATACAAACTCATCGACTTCTCAATACCATCCTTTAAACTAAGCTCGATCGCCCCTTGAGTAACCGCCATCAAATCTTGTATAATAGGCACTTCATCAGGGGAAAACTTCCCTAAAACATGACCCACCGTTTCCTTTCTGCCCTCAGATTTCCCAATACCGATACGACAACGGGGAAATTTTTGACCCCCTACATGACTTATAATCGATTTCATCCCATTATGACCACCCGCCGAGCCAGAAAGCCTTAATCGAATCTTACCTAGGGGAATATCCATATCATCATAAACAATCAAAATTTCGTCAGGGGTTAACTTATACCAATCCAACACCGCCCGTACAGACTGCCCAGAGCGATTCATATAGGTTAAGGGTTTTAATAGTCTTACCTTTTGACGATGGGGGGCTATACCTTCACAAAAGAAAGCATTAAACTTACTATTTTTTTGCCAACTAAAACCCCATTTATCGGCTAGATAATCAACCACCTCAAAACCGATATTATGTCTAGTTTTGTCATATTTTGACTCAGGATTACCCAAACCCACAATTAGATGAGGAATAACTATTTTTTTTTGTTTTTCTTCTTTCATTAATCAAGCTCTACAATCTGACTTTAATTGTCCATTGTCCATTGTTAATTGTCAATTTCTAACTCTCCTCACTCCAACAACTACGCCATTGAGACTCCGCCTGTGCGATCGCATATAACCTGGTAATACGTTCATAGCGTTTTTGTAAAGCGTTTAACTTATTGATAATAGCAACGATTTTAGTGCGATCGCGACTTAACCGATTATTACCAAACTCAATTTCCCCCAAGCGTAAACAAATAGCCACCACAGGGGTAATATCCTTAATCTCCTTTCGCACAATATCCTCCTTTTCCACCACCAAACAAAGAAGATTAGGAGAATCGGCAACCCCCTTAGAGCTATCCTTATTTTTAAGAGCCATTTCCAAAACCTGAGCAGGAATTTGAGCAGGAAGAATATTATACTCCTTCAACAAATCATTAACCCCAGAAGAAATCTCCGTTAAAACCTCCCCTAAACAATCCTCAATCTCCTCATAAAAACGCAAAATATCATCAGGATTCAAGACATCAGCAAACAAATTAACCCTAGGTAAAATTTCCGCACTTAAACCCTCAATACTAGCCTCCAAACTATTAACCTCCCCATCCCCCTCCGACTCAATCTCTAGGGGACTAACCCCCGTTAAACTTTCAGGAAAATTAACAAAAAGTTCCCCATCAGGCACATCTATTTCTGTCAAATAAGTAGATAACTTCCCCAAAAAAATCTTCCCTAACCCCTTAATTTTCCCCTGTAAATCAACCTTTTGTTGATAACTCAAAGGTAAAAAATGATCAGGATACTTTTGAGTACATATCTGATAACTAGCCAAAATCAACTGTCTAGCCACCACAGGAGCAAAATGTTCAATATATTCCCCATATAAACCATATAACTCCTTCCCCAATAACCTAACCTCCGTATCCAACACCGTCAAATCATCCCGTAACTGCTTGATTGACTTAGCCATTACCACTGATACCCTACATCCATAAACAACAAATAATCAAAATCCCCCTATCTCCCAACAAGGAGTAGCCATCAGGCAAAGGGGGAAAGATTTATGAGGCTTTTAATTTAAATACTGTAGAAAAACCTATACAGCACCGCCAGTTTGAGCGGCTACTTCCTCAGCAAAATTAGTTTCTTCCTTCTCAATACCCTCACCCAAGATAAAGCGAGAGAAACGACGAACTTGGATATTTTCACCAATAGTCGCCACTTGCTGAGTAATTAACTCCTCAACGGTAATACTTTGGTCTCTTACATAGGGTTGAGAAAGTAAGCACATTTCGCCCAAACGTTTTTGGATTCTACCTTCAACAATTTTCTCTTTAATATTGTCAGGCTTGTTACCCAAATCATCACGGCCCATTTCAATCGCCTTTTCCTCATCCACAATTTCTTGAGGAATATCAGCAATCTTGACATATTCCACATTAGGACAAGCAGCGATTTGCATAGCAATATTTTTGGCAAGACCTTGAAAATCTTCCCTTCTAGCTACGAAATCAGTCTCACAGTTTACCTCAACAATTACCCCAATGCGTCCCCCAGTGTGGATGTAGCTTTCTACAATACCCTCAGCGGCAACTCTACCAGCTTTTTTCTCAGCCGAGGTAATACCTTTTTGACGCAACCACTCCATAGCCTTTGCCATGTCGCCATCACTTTCCTTGAGAGCTTTTTTGCAGTCCATCATCCCTGCATTGGTTTTATCTCTAAGCTCTTTTACTTGCTTTGCTGATATTTCTGCCATAATTAATTACTTTATTTGGTATTAAATCTTAAAATTATCTTAAATAATCATTACATAAATCGAGTCCCATACTCTCAGTTTTTCTGGAAACAAGATTTACCCATTAACCATACAACGGAAATCAAAACAAAGTTTACCCACAGCCGAAAGCACCTATATTATAGATACCATCAGCCGTAAGTAAAAGTTACATCGTCAACGGTGAAGTTGTCAATCAGGAAAAATTACTCCTCTTCGCCACCACCTTCGGTGTCAGAGTAATCCTCATCTTCATAACCTTGATCTTCAGCAGATTCAATGGTTTCCACAGACTCAAGAAACTCATCCACCGTACCTTCTGCTACTGCCTTGCCATAACGCCCTTCATAGATAGCATCAGCTAATTTACCAATGATTAACTTAATGGAGCGAATAGCATCATCGTTCGCAGGAATAGGTAAATCAACCAACTCAGGATTACAGTTAGTATCTAACATAGATACCACAGGTAAATTGAGTTTTTGACATTCTTTGATGGCATTATGTTCACGACGAATATCGACAATGATAACAAGATCAGGAATCCTGTTCATATCTTTGATACCACCAAGGTATTTTCTGAGTTTGGTTAACTCACGACGTAATACGGAAGCCTCTTTTTTAGGTCTTCTATCTAATGCACCACTTTCTTCGAGGGCTTCTAAATCTTTGAGGTGAGCAACACGGGCTTTAATGGTTTCCCAGTTAGTTAGCATTCCCCCCAACCAACGTTGGTTAATGTAAAATGCACCACAACGGGCAGCTTCTTGGGCGATGATACCAGCAGCTTGGCGTTTAGTACCTACAAATAAAACTTTTTTACCGCTTTCAGCGGCTTTTTTGACGTAGTTATAGGCCTCGTCCATTAATTGGGCGGTTTGTACTAAGTCAATGATATGAACCCCATTTCTAGCGGTGTAGATGTACTGAGACATCTTGGGATTCCAACGGCGAGTTTGGTGTCCGAAGTGAACACCAGAATCTAATAGCTCTTTTAAGCTAACTACTGGCATTTGATTTTCTCCTTTATTCGGGTTTATCCTCTATCTAGGCGATTAAAATTTCTCTGTCAGAAACACCCGACATCCTAGATATGTGAATTTTTTACAACTCTCCTAGTCTAACTTAATTATCATTTTTTTTCCATCGTTAGCCATAAAAAATAAGGTGGGTAATAGCGAATATTAATATTCAAAGAGATGTCAATCTTTTAAAATCCAGTGTGCCAAATTTTTCTGTATTTTCTGTAATCTTTGAGGAGAAACTTGCCCAATGTATCCTAAAAATATTGTTTGAGATACTACTGCTAATCTTGAAACTCTGATCACACTTTCTGTTTTTAACCCCGTATTTGGAAAATCTGAATCAAGGGGGGACACAATTTCATCTAGGTTCATGATTTCCTGTCCTGTTTTACTAGAAATCATACAAACCAACCAATCTTGATAATTATTAGATAATAATTTTAATAGTAATGCAGGTCTTTTCTTGCCAATAATTAAATCTGTTTGCGGAAACTTAAACAGCACTATTTGTCCTGCTATTGCCATTTTTCGATTAAATCTGCTTCGGTATATTCTGGAAAAGTTTCATTCTCTAAACCTTTCATTGCTTGTTCTAAGGAAAATTTATTCCATTCTCTAGCTTCGCTGACATCGCTTTTTTGTTGAAGGGAGCAAATTAGTTCAAGAACTTTTTTTTGGTCATTTTCAGAAAGATTATTGACCTGATTGTGTATTAATTCTTTGATGGACATTTTTGACTAATTATTAATAACTAATACTATTTTAGTATACAAAAAAATAAGGTGGGCAATGCCCACCCTACAAAGAATTGAAATTCAGACTAGCAATATTACTTAATAGATGCTGCTGTACCAGTGGCAGGGGCAAAACTAGGTACTACTACTTCATTATCCTGTTTGGTTAACTTGTTATAAAGTCTTTCGGTGTTGGGGAAATTAGCCGCAGGTAAGGTGGGATAACGGCGATAAGGCACGGTATCTTCACCAAATACTTGAGAATATTCCATACTACCGACCAATGCAGTGATAAAGGCACGAATACCTTGACTGGCAAGGATACGGTTGTAGTGTTGAATTTCTTTTTGATTCATGGGCGCACGACCTAGGAAATGTTTAGTACCCAATTCGATTACTTTGGTATTGGGGAAGGGGGTATAAAATTCCTTGAGGTATAAATCGGAGCAACCGAGAGCTTCGATAAATTCTTTAACACTTATTTCGCCGTTGCCGAGTTTACTTTCTAAGTTGGTGAAGTTAGCACTAACTACATAGGGTTCAACGTCGCGCTCGAATACTTGACGATAGGCGGCACGAATGGCATTTTTAAGGGCTACTTTGTCAACGTTGTTGGTAAGTTTAAATACTTTGGTTTGTTGACGTTGGACTGTTACACCTTGGTTTACACGGGATTTAACGTCGGGTTCGGTACGGAAGTTGTTAACTTGTCCGAGTTCGATAAATCTGGGGGTTACTTCTTTATCTACTCTTTGACCTATATCTTCTCTGATGGTACCTACTCTGGCGTTACGCATTTGTAACCCGTTGGGGGTGAGGTAGCGCTCGTAAGGTACGGTATCTTCCCCGAAGGCCTCGGAATATTCTTTGCTATCGATCATGGCATCGACGAGGGCATAGAAGCCTTTTTTGGATGCTAAGTCGAAGTAGGGGTTCATTTCGCTACGACCATAGGTAGGACGACCTAGGAGACGACGGTGGATATATTCGATCGCCTTGCACACATAGAAAGGAGTCCAGTAGGTTTTGAGGAATAGCTCGGATTTAGCTAACATACGGATAAAGTCTCGGAGGGAGATTTCACCGTTTTCGAGCTTGATTTCTGCTACTTTTAATCTTTGTCCTTCATAAACATCACGACCAAATACTTGGCGATAGGTGGCTTTAATAACCGCTTGGGTGGAGCTTTCGCCAAATTTAACTCCTAAACCGTTACTTGCTCCGGGTAGTTCATTATTTAGACGAACTACTTTAGGACCTAGGGTGCCGGGAAATTCTCCACGGGCGCGGGGGTTACTATTCTGGTTGTTGATACCAGGTCCACGGTGGATTAAGATACGTTTGGTATCTTTACTAAAGGGTGCAGGGGCGCTGCTAGGATTACGGGTTTCTTTGGGGAAAATCGCTCCAAACTGAATTTCGAGGGGATCGTTTCCAGAACCGTAAACGTGTTGATCGGGTAAGGGGCGATCGTATTTAGCGAAGGTGGTGACGAATTGGGGTACTTTGCGGAAGGGAGCGCTGTAGTTAAACAGATCCTGTTGCATTCCCCAGTTACGACATTCTTGGGCTTCTACTCCCAAACCTCTGAGGTAGGGTACGGTTTCTTCTCCGAAGTAGTCGGCATACTCTTGGGAATCCACGAGGGCATCCACAAGGGCAGGTAAACCACCGTTAGAAACGATGGAGAAGTATTGTTGCACTTCTTCACGGGAGGAAGGACCACGACCCAAAATATGACGGAAAGCCAGTTCTAAGGCACGGGAGTTAATGAAAGGCTCAAAGAATTGCTTACGGTATAAAGGAGACTTGGCAAGACGGCGGACAAATTCTTTCATGGAAATGTCGCCATTTTTTACCTGAGACTCAAGGTAAGAGATAGATTGAGAGTAGGCTTTGCTGATGTCACGCTCGAATACTTGACGATAGGCCGCTTTGACTACGTCATTTTTTTCGATGGTGGATAAGCCAGTTTTCATCACAAATTTAGGACGACGCTCGGCTGCATTGAAGTAGCTCTGAGGTAGTTGTAAGCCTTGTAAATCTTTAGATGATCTTTGGCGTATTTTATTGGCTGGGGTGGGTGCTTGTAGTTCGGCAAGAAGAATGTCAAAGTATTGGGTAACGATTTCTTTTGCTTCTGCGTCACCTTGAAAATAACCTAGACAGGATGCTTTCATGTCCAAGAGTGCAACTACGGTGGCATCAATGGAACAGGCTCTTTCTAAGACTTCCCTTAGTCCTCTGGTATTAACCACAAGAATGTTAGGATCTCCTGATACGATCGCATAGCTCACATAGCGCAAAAACCAAGACATATCCCTTAAGGACTTGGTCATGTTGCTAGGACCATAACGGGATACGTTAATAGGTCTAAAGTTTGGAGGGATAGCACCCAAACTGGGAGCTGAGGAGAAGGAGGAAAATAAACCTGTGAAGAAGTTACCTTTTTTTGCTTTGGTTTTAGTTTTTTCTTCCACAAAGGTTGCGGTGGAATTTTGGGCAGCTTTGATGTCGCTAGGTACGTCATTCCCACCACCTACCCCTGCCAAAACCATTGAGGGTGCTTGAGCGGGAGGCTTTTCAAAGAATGCCATGGGAGAACCACCGGTAAAGATACGGTTAGCTGCCCTAGAAACTATTACGTCTGAATTATTGGTGATGATTTCGGCGATCGCCAATCTTCTTAAACCAGAATCAAAGTATGTTTTTAATTCACCTAACTCTCTTTGATCGGGGAAGCGATCTTGCTGTTCTGCTTGAATAATAGTGGATACAGCTACAGTTTGGTATAATTGCGGTTTCGCTAAGGAACTACCGCCACTTGCTTTTATAGTCATTGACTCTTTTTATTTTAAAACTTTGTTTTTTAATCAATTCGTTCTATTTAGATTAAATCTTTTTGGGCTTTCTTAGGAGTTTTATTAAGTTTTGTTTCATTTTTTACCTACTCTAAGCAATACTGGATAAGGGAATGGGCAATTAATAATTGACAATGGACAATGGACAATTAATAATTAGGCATTGCGTAGCATAATAATGATTTGAAGAAAGTAGTCTAATTATTATCCCCCTTAAGGCTGATATTGAGAACGGTAGGTTTCTAGTCTTTTACCGAATAGCTGATAACGATTATCTCTAATCATGGCGTAAAGGCGATCGCCCGTATCCTTAGCAAAGGGCAAACCTTGATATATATTGACAAACCAACCACCAGAGGGCAAAACTCGAGCAATTTCTTCCGCCGCATCGCTACCCTGCCATCGTTGATTCGTTTCTGGATTAATTAAAATCATTCCTTTCTCACAATCACAGGCGGTTACTTGTACAGACTCCAAAACTTCTTCATTCTGCATGGGAGTATATACAAAAGACTTCCCCCGATCAAAACTCTCTAATAACTGCACCAGATTTACGCAAAGATTGCAGTTGCCGTCATAGATGACATGGTATTTCATAGCCATTTGTTATAATTTTTGATAAATCGCAATAAAACTTAATATTACTAATTATCCATGACTACCGACAACATCACGCAAACCAAAAAGCTGGGAAATACTGACATAGAAGTATCTGCCCTAGGGATTGGCACTTGGGCATGGGGAGACTCTTTTTTCTGGGACTATGGTAAAACCTATGGAAAAAATGACATTGAGGAAGCCTTTAAAGCCTCCGTTGCGGGGGGGGTAACTTTCTTTGATACCGCTGAAGTTTATGGAAGTGGTAAATCTGAGCAACTATTGGGGGAATTTTGTCAAGATACAGACAAAAAAATTGATATTGCTACTAAATACGCTCCCTTGCCTTGGCGTTTATTTGGCGGTAGTGTTGCCGATGCGCTTACCCAAAGTCTCAAAAACCTCCAAATGGATTATATTCCCCTCTATCAAGTCCATTGGCCTTTTATGCTCATGGGTCAAGAAACCTTGATGAATGCCTTGGCAGATGAGGTACAAAAAGGTAGGATAGGGGCGATCGGAGTTAGTAACTATTCCTCCGAAGAAATGAAAAAAGCAAAGGATATTCTGGCAAAAAGAAACATTCCCCTCGCCGTAAATCAGGTCAAATATTCCCTTATCACCCGTAAAATTGAAGCCAAAGGCATCCTCAAAACAGCCCAAGATTTAGGTGTTACCATCCTTGCCTATAGCCCCCTTGCCCAAGGATTACTCACAGGAAAATATAGCCTTGAGAGCGCCCCTAAACCCGAAGGAGCGAGAAAATTAGACTCTCGATTTAATGCCAGTGGTTTAAGTAAAATTACCCCTGTATTGGAATTTCTAAAACAACTAGGGGAAAAATATCAAAAAACTCCCGCCCAAGTATCCCTCAATTGGTTAATGGCACAGGATAATGTAATTCCTATTCCGGGGGCAAAAAATGCAAAACAAGCCCAGGATAACACAGGCGCTTTGGGGTGGAGTTTAACCACAGATGAGGTGGCACAACTAGAAGAAATTACCCAACCTTGGCTAAATACCTAAAATTAACATTGCACCCCATGTTTTTCATCGAGGGCATCCGCTTCTTTTTTCAACAGGGCCAATAAATGGTAGTTTTCATTCATATAAGCGATTTCCATACGACGCTCTAAGTTACGGCGTAAATTAGCCTGATGAATGGTAGCTAAATTACATTTTGTTTCTTCACTGACAACATTTACAGTGGGGAGACATTCTTTTTCTTTTGCTTCATTTTGAAGGGGAATGAAGTAGGGTTGTGCATTGGGATTACTATTGTAATCGATGCCACGATATTTTAAGAAAATTTTGGGTTGTAGGTGAGGAATATGTCTAGGTAGTTTTCGACGACATTCTATACCTCTATATTTACCTAATATATCTGCTTCTTTTACTTCTAGGAATGATGTTTCACTGGGTGTATGTTCATTTCCTCTATAAGACATTTTCATTTATTTATACCTCTTTTTAAATTTATTTTTATCCACTCATTAACCAAAATCATCCTTGTGCTGATGAGATGTTATCTTGGGTGCTTATTTCTATGGAGTTTTAGCACGACTAATCATATTGACTCGTTGTCACGGGAGATATTTTTTTTCTCCACACTACTTAATGTAGCATTTTTCAAATGAGATATATTTTTTCTGTATCAATCGTTACAATTAATATAATTTGTTTACAACTAAAAAGCGGTATTGGTTATGTAAACAGGAAACACTTTTAATGCTAAATCTGACAATAAACTTTACTTTCAGTGATTGTTTATTTTAATAGTCTAATTAACCAATAAATTGTAGTTTTGAAAGATTTTTGTTACTTTTTCCATCAATTCTGGAGTTGGGGGTTCAGTATTTTTCAGTTTATAGTCAAAGCCTAATTGTTCCCATTTATATTCCCCCATTTTGTGAAATGGTAATATTTCAACTTTTTCTACATTTTTGAGTTGAGAAACAAATTTTGCTAACCCTAAAACATTGTCTTCGCTATCGGTTAACCCGGGTACTAAAACAAAACGAATCCAAGTGGGTTTGTTAATTTCGGCTAGGTACTTGGCAAAATTTAGGGTAGGCTCTAAGGATACACTTGTTACGGTGCGATAGGTATCGGGATTATAGGATTTAATGTCCAATAGCACTAAGTCTGTATGTTCTAGCACTGGTTTGGCGGCGTTGAGGGTTACATAACCAGAGGTGTCAAGGGTGGTATGGATACCGATTTTATGGCATTCTTCAAAGATTGCTTGGACAAATTCCGGTTGCATTAGTGGTTCTCCCCCTGTAACGGTTACTCCACCGCCAGAGTATTGGAAATAGGAGCGATATTTTTTGATTTCGCTGATTAATTCCGGGACGGTGATTTTTTTTCCTTCTTCTGGGTGTCGGCAGTCTGGATTATGACAGTATAAGCAACGGAGGGGGCAACCTTGGGTAAAGATTACGAAGCGAATACCTGGCCCGTCAACGGTGCCACAACTTTCGAGGGAATGGATTAAGCCTGCGCTCATAGGTAATAATGGATTGACAATTACTGGAGGGCAACTGACAATTAGTAAGGTTTTTCTAGTTCTATTATAGAAATTTTGGTCATGGAGTTAATAAAAGATTTAGGGGAGCATGAGTTATTACGGCGATTGAAAAAATATTGTCATCCTAGGTTGGTGGGGGATGATGGGGCAATTTTGGATGTGTCGGAGGGTAAGCAGTTGGTGGTTACTAGCGATATGTTGGTGGAAAATGTCCATTTTAGCGATCGCACTACTCCCCCGTATATGGTAGGTTGGCGTAGTGTAGCGGCGAATTTATCTGACTTAGCAGCCATGGGGGCTTATCCTTTAGGCATTACGGTAGCCCTTTCTTTATCTCCTCAAACCCCTTGGAGTTGGGTAGAGTCTCTTTATGAGGGGATGAAAGATTGTTTAGATCAATTTGATACTACTATTATTGGGGGAGATTTAACTGGGGGAACAGTGAGTGCGATCACGAAGTGGCGCTGCGCGATCGCCATTACCGCCCTAGGAGAAGTAAACCCACCGCAAAAAATCCTCAGAAACACCGCTAAAACAGGGGATATTATCGTAATTACGGGAAACCATGGACTATCACGGGCAGGGCTAGAAATCCTTTTATCTGAAGACAAATATCAATCTATAGATGAGCAAAGCCGACAAAAATTAATCCTTGCCCACCAACAACCCCAACCCCGTCTCGATTTATTACCCCTTCTCCATGAATGTCACCCCATCACAGGGATGGATAGTAGCGATGGACTAGCCGATGCCATCATCCAAATTTGTCAACAAAGTAATCGAGGTGCGAGAATATACCTAGATCAAATTTTCATTGCGCCAGAAATTCTTAAAATCACCGATGCTAAAACCGCCCTTAAGTGGACACTATTTGGAGGGGAAGACTTTGAATTGGTACTATGTTTATCCCCCGAAAAAGCTCAACAATTAATTAATAACGGCATTACACAAATAAAAAGAATAGGTGAAATTACCGAAGAAAAAAAAGTAATTTTGATAAACAATAATAATCCAGATTCCGAAGTCTTATTAGATGTTAACGAAATATTTAACCATTTTTAGGTATAATAAATCATAAGGCTCAGATTCTCTAATTGATCTACTCTTCTTACATTATTCATCATTGATCAAATCATGATTAAAATTTTAGTAGTTGATGACAGTCATGCTCCCCGAGAGGTGATTTGTGATACACTCAAACAATTTAATATTCAAGTAGCAGAAGCAACCAACGGGGTAGAGGCGATCGAAGTATTAAAAGCCGAAAAATTTAACCTTGTGATCACCGACGTAGTCATGCCCGAAATGAATGGGTACGAACTTTGTAGATGGATTAAAGAAAATCCTAGCACAAAAAAAGTTCCCGTCATCTTTTGTTCCACAAAAAATCAAGACTTTGACATCCACTGGGCCCAAAAGCAAGGGGGAGATGCCTATATTGTCAAAGAAGAATTTATCAAAGACAAAATGCAACTTCTCAAAACTATCAAATACTTGCTCAAACAAGTAAAATAAAAATAAATCAACTCTACAGACAAGATTACAAAAAGTATAATGAGCCAAAAAGGTATAATCGTAATTGGTGGTGGTTTAGCCGGAACAGAAGCCACATGGCAAATAGCCCAAGCAGGGATTCCCGTTACCCTCTACGAAATGCGCCCTGTCAAACATAGCCCAGCACACCATAGCGAACACCTAGCCGAATTAGTATGTAGTAACTCCTTTGGAGCCGATGCCACCGATAGAGCCGCAGGACTACTCCACGAAGAATTACGCCGTCTCAACTCCATCATTATCCAAACCGCCGATAAACATAAAGTTCCCGCAGGAGGGGCTTTAGCCGTGGATAGAGGAGTATTTAGTCAAGATTTGACCCAAACCCTCGATAATCACCCCCTAATCACCCTTAAACGAGAGGAAATCAACTCTATTCCCCCCGATACCATCGTTGTTCTAGCCACCGGCCCCCTCACCACCGAAAAATTAGCCACCGAATTACAAGGCATAACAGGGATGGAATATATGAGCTTTTTTGATGCCGCCAGCCCCATCATCGTCGGTGAGTCCATCAACAAAGACATCGCTTTTTTTGCCTCCCGCTACGACAAAGGAGAAGCCGCCTATCTCAACTGCCCCATGAATAAAGAGCAGTATATCCACTTTTGGCAAGAATTATCGAAAGCCGAACAAGCCGAATTAAAAGACTTTGACAGGGAAACCTCCAACTTTTTTGAAGGATGTTTACCCATCGAAGAATTAGCCCAAAGGGGAGAAGAAACCATGCGATATGGTCCCCTCAAACCCATCGGTTTATTTGATGCCCGTCTCGGAGACTTTAGGGAAAATAAAGATAAACGCCCCTATGCCGTAGTACAACTGCGACAAGAAGACAAAGCAGGGCAACTGTGGAATATGGTAGGCTTTCAAACTAACCTCCGTTGGGGTGAACAAAAAAGAGTATTTCGTCTTATCCCCGGATTAGAAAACGCTGAATTTGTCCGTATGGGAGTAATGCACAAAAACACCTTTCTCAATGCCCCTCAACTCCTCCATGCTAGTTTACAATTTAAAACTAAACCCACTCTCTTCGCCGCAGGGCAACTAATCGGCACCGAAGGTTATACCGCAGCCTGTGCAGGGGGTTGGTTAGCCGGTACTAACGCCGCTAGGGTATATAAAAATCAAGAGCCATTGGTATTATCTCCCTATACAATGATGGGAGCATTATTCGATTTTATTAGTTCGGCTGATGCCAAGCATTTTCAACCCATGCCCCCTAACTTCGGTATTTTGCCCACCTTTGAGAAAAAAATAAAAAATAAACGAGAGCGTTATCAAGCCTATGGACAGAGGGCTTTAAATATGGTTGATACCTTATTAGCTCAAGTATAATATTTTATGAAGTTGAAATATGATTTAATCCTTATTGGTGGTAGTTTAGAAGCTATTTGGGGAGCGAAATATGCCGCTAATTTTGGGGCAAGGGTTGCTCTGATTATTGATGTAGATTTTGCCACAGAAAACGGAGAAAAATACTTATTTCAACAGTTACAAAGTGAGCTTTTATCACCCCATAGTTTTCATAATAGACAAGACATTTTAGAGCAAAAAAGACTACTAATTGAACATAAGTTATTACCTGAATTAGTAAAGCTAGAAGTTGATATTATTTTCTCTGGTTTTGAATTTATTTTAGAAAGTAATCAAACGGCTATTAAAACAAAAGAAGATATTTTAATGGCTAATGGTTATATTCTCACAACCCCTTTATATGACCATCAACATCCTAATTGGTTAGGTATTGAAGAGGTTAATTATTTAACTGGTTATGACATTTTCAAACTATGGGATATAGATTCTTTGCCAGAGAATCTTGTGGTGGTGGGTGATGATGATATAGCCGTTAACATTAGCAGTTTATTAATTCGTCATCAAAAAAAAGTCACTTTATTAACCACAAAAAAACATATTTTGCCTTGGGAAGATGCGGATATTGCTTTTTTAGTTCAATGTCAGCTAGAAGGAATGGGCGTTAATATATTAACAAATTATCAGGTAAATCAGTTTAAATATATTGATAATAGTAAATGGATTTTGGCTGGAAAAAAAGCTATTGAGTGTCAGGAAATTATTATTAGTGATAGTTTATTAAAAAAAAGAGTAGCTCTTAATTTCCATAATTTAAGTAATAAAAAGCAACCGAAATTTGATCCGATTAATACTAATATCTTTGTTAGTAATAAGTTACAGACTGATAATCATAATATCTATTGTGTTGGTAGTTTATTAGGAGGTTATAGTAATCTAAATATTGCTAGTGAGGAGTTAAAAATTGCTATTAATAATATTTTGTTTTTGAATTTTAACGAAGCTAATTATGATGTTATTCCTTATCATATTAATATAAGTTCGGGAGTTTTTAGGGTAGGTTACAGTGAATCTCAGGTAAGAAATTTATATGGAGATAGTTCGAATAGTTTTGTCGTTCAAAAAAGTTTTCTATCACCTTTTGATTTGGAACAAAAAGACGTTTTTATTAAGTTGATTATTAGTAAAAGCAAGAAAATTTTGGGCTGTCATTGTTGGGGATATAAGGGGGATTTATTGGTTAATATTGTTAGTACGATAATGAAGCAAGATGAGAATATTAATGCTTTATTTAAGGTATCTATTAGTGATGATTTTATTAGGGAAGTTGTCGATGAATTAGAGGAAAGAATAACTAAAAAGTATTCTATGGTAAAGTTTAATTTATTTGAGAGTTGGTTTATTTGGAGAAGAAAATAGTCTTTCAAACTAGAGTTGCTACAATATCGTTTCTAGTTAAACCAGTTTAAATCTACATAATTAATTTTCGCATAAGGTTCGAGCGCCTTTAACACCCTATTACCGTAACTGCGAAAACTAACCCGATTATCTAGCAAAGCCAAAACCCCCTGATTTTTGCGTACTGACACCGTCAATTGTTGTAAAGTTTTAATACCATGGGGTAATAGATATAGACGAAACCAGTCTTTTTTTTGACTTTTATAATAATTTACTTGGGAAGCTACTAAAGGATTTTCTAAGGAGGGAATTGGTAAAGTGGCCATAATCAATAGTTGGGGTGAGGGAAATTTTTCTTGATGGTGATACCAAAAATTAATACCGCATACTAACACCGTGTTATTACTAAAGTCTAGCTCATTTAGTTTGACCCTTGAACCAAATTGAGACGCTAAAATAGAGGTAATTTGAGCCTGTAATGGCACATCTTCAATGATAATTATAATGGGTTGATGGTTCACTTTGGCACTAGAAACAAGGGCGCTAATCTCTTTGGTAACCGAATTTTGAAATTCGGGGCTATTGGGGAAGGGAAATTTTTCGGGAAAATATAGTTTTAGGATGGCATTGGGGGCATGGGCAGAAAATTTGAGACAGGTATAGTTATTGTTATTAATACCCAATTGTTTTGCATAGTCTATGGCTTCTTTTTCAGGACTAAGATAGTTAGCAATAAGGGTAATTGATTTTTGTTGCCAGATATTTTTGATATTTTCAGCAAAATCTAATGGAGATGATTTAATGGTAAATTGTCCTTTGGGGCGATTAATCTCTACATAATTAATATAGTTTTTTTCATTTAAAAAATGTTCATTAAATTTAATAAGTTTATGGTACAACTTTGAATTTGTAGGCTTTACTTTTGAAATAATTTCTTGAATAATATATTTTTCTCTTGTTTCTAATAAATAACTGTTATAAGGGTTTATGGGATGACTAAAAACTGATTTAGTGAGCTTTGCTAGTTGGCTTTGAATATAGCTCTTATGTTTACCATTATCTTCTTGTAATTTGAACCAATCATAAACATCCATAGAAATAGTTAGGTATTCATTGATAAATTGGGGTAATTTATCTGCTTCTTCAATAATGGTATGGGCGTTAATACACCAATGATTATTAATAGTATATTTTAACCAACTTTGAGGGTCTAATATAATAAGAGATTTACTATCCTGTGGCTGTGTTAGTAAGTGATTAGAAACTAATTTGTTAGTACCTAAATTCTTCTGTAAAAATGGAATTTCTTGCTCTATTAATTGTGATTGATTCGCTTGTGGGGCAACGATAATAACTGTTTCATCCCAGATAAGGGCAGGGGTTAGGTAACTTAAGTTATAGGTATCATGACTAACTCCTGTCTGGATTATAGCCGATCGCCCTAGGCGCAAACCACGGGCTATCATTCTACCCATGGTGAGATGATGTACCCAATCAGAAGGGCTAAGGGAGCGCAAAAAGTTGCGTAATTCTGAGTGTACTTGGGCTTCTAACATCTTATGGGGTAAATTTCTTAGGAAAATTTTTATAATTATCCCTTAAATTTTAACGCCGATCGCCCTTGACTGTGAGATGATAAGTAAGGTTATAGTAATAGAAATATAAAGGAAAATTTTTAATATGGCTCAAATAGAATTTAGTAAAGGCATCATTGAGGAATCAATTCCTGATGTAAAAATAACACGCTCCCGTGATGGTAGCAATGGTACTGCTACTTTTCGTTTTGAACAATCACCCATTTTAGAAGGGGGTAATACCCAAGCCGTTACAGGTATGTATTTAACCGATGAAGAGGGAGAGTTGAATACTAGAGAAGTTAAGTGTAAATTTGTAAATGGTGAACCCGTTGCCATCGAAGCTATCTATATCATGAAGTCTGTGGAAGAATGGGAAAGATTTATGCGCTTTATGGAACGTTATGCCGAAGAGCATGGGTTAGGATTTAGTAAGTCTTAAGGTATGGGGGTATGTTTTAAGTGTTAGGTTCTCTAATTAGTTATTTAAAAAAGATAATATTTTTTAATTTTGTACACTTAGTTTTATGAACATTCCCCATGAAGATAAATCATTTATAACTGCTAATTGTGCTGTGGTCACTATTAGTGATACTAGAACTTTTGATAATGATAAAAGTGGCAAAATAATTCTAAATAAACTAAAAAATAGTCATTATAATATCAATTTTTACGAAATAATAAAAGATAATTGCAATGATATAAAATTGTTGACAAACCATCTGTTAACGATGGAAATCATAGATGTATTGATTTTAACTGGTGGAACGGGGATAGCATCGAGGGATAATACATTTGACATTGTCGATAGTTTATTAGAGAAAAAAATACCGGGGTTCGGCGAAATTTTCCGTTATCTTTCCTATCAAGAAATTGGCTCACGGGCTATGGTTTCACGGGCGATCGCAGGTGTTTGTAAAAATAAAATAATTTTTTCTTTACCCGGATCTAGTAATGCGGTGAATCTAGCTATGGACAAACTAATTTTACCAGAATTAAATCACCTAATTTCTCAGTTAAAAATAAAGGAATAATTAACTAAGAACCTGTTTGAAAAGTCTTGATGTGGAATATGTCAGTAAAAAACTGACAAAAAAAAAGAAATGACAAGACTATCAATCGAAGATTGAGTAAAGATTATGAATTTTTACAAACTACCAGTGAAATGATCATTTTCGCCAGTATAATTTATATTATGCTGAGAAGATTTGAGCGTCAATCTCAAAATATCTAACTCACTTCTAAACTTTTCAAACAAGTTCTAAAACATGGCTAACTACAATTTAGACCTTTCCCTTTTTACCCTCAACTACGATGACTCCATTCAACTGTTAGATGGAACAAATATTTCCACCCGTTATCTCCATACATCCATAAACGGTATGGGAAGCGGAACTGTGGACACCTACACCTTTACAGTTAAAGCTAACGAAACCTTTATTTTTGATATAGATGATAATAACTTCGATACTAGCTTATTCCTCTATGACTCCTCAAATAATCTCGTAAATTGGAATTTTGACACCATTGAAATAGGGCATACGGGGTTAAATAACGCTTCTTTCTTAACCCATACCTTTGTTAATAATGGAACCTATCGCCTTGTGGTGAGCAAAAATGGCCTTGCCAATAGCCCTTTAAGCACAGAGGATAGCTATAAACTTAATGTGGCTTATCAATCAGGGCTAACCTATGAAAAAGCGTTAACTTTCGGGGGTAGTGAAAAGGATAGTGGACAGGCTATTACAGTTGATGCTAATGGAAATATATACGCTACAGGTTTTTTCAAGGGTACAGTGGACTTTGATCCCAGTAGTAGCACCACAAATCTTTCAGCCAACGACAACGGAACCAACTTCAGTAATTTTATCACTAAATTTAATGATGATGGTTCTTTAGCTTGGGCGAAAAATTTTAGTGGGGGGAATATTCAAGGCATAGACTTAGGGGTTGACACCAGTGGCAATGTTTATAGTGCTGGACTTTTTTTTGGTACTGTTGACTTTGATCCGGGTGATGGTATTTATTCCGTAACAGCTAATAATCCTTTTATAAATACTTACATTTCAAAACTAGATAGTAATGGTAATTTTGCTTGGGTGAAAACCCTTGGAGAAACGGATCTACTAAATTATGCTGGTATTACAGCTATGGCGGTGGATGGAAGTGGAAATGTTTATACAACTGGATATTTGAATGGCACAGTGGACTTTGATCCAGGCAGTGGTACTGCTAACTTAACCAGTAGTGGGGAGAATACTGACTTGGATATTTTTGTCTCGAAATTAGATAGTAATGGTGACTTTGTTTGGGCAAAGCGCATGGGTGGAGTTAATAGTAGCTATGCTAAGGATATTACGGTAGATAAAGATGGTAATATCTATACCACCGGAATTTTCAGGGGTACGGTCGATTTTGATCCGGGGGTTGGCACTTTCAATCTTACCAGTACTGGAACTTATGGAAATAGTTTTGTCTCAAAATTAGATAATAATGGTAACTTTGTCTGGGCAAAAAGTTTTATAGAAATTCCATTTTTGGTTACACCTGGTGCTAACGGCATTGAGGTAGATGACAATGGTAATGTTTACATAACCGGTGGCTTCAGAGGTACAGTGGACTTTGATCCGGGGGTTAGCACTTTTAACCTTACCAGTCTTGGTACTAATAATAATGCCTTTGTCTCAAAACTAAATAGTAATGGTGATTTTGTCTGGGCTAAACAATTAGGGGGAATTAATGGCAGTCAGGGTAATAGCATTACCATTGATGAAAATGGCAGTGTTTATACTACTGGTTCTTTTGCGGGAACGGGAGATTTTGATCCGGGTAGTGGCACTTTTAACCTTACCAGTCAAGGATCAATAGATGCTTTTGTGTCGAAACTCAATAGTGATGGTTCTTTTGGAGGAGCTTATGCTGTCGCTCGTGGAACAGGCCCCAATCTAGGGCTTGATATTGCTGTAGATAACAATGGTCATGTCTATATTACTGGTGAATACCAGGGAACAGCGGATTTTGATCCGAGTTCGGGGGTGGCTAATTTCAATAGTGCGGGAGGTGATGATATTTTCATCTCTAAGCTCAACCTCAATCAAGTTCCCACTGCTCTTAATTTGAGTAATGATTCTGTGGAAGAAAACGTCCCTGTAAATACTACTATAGGCACTTTTAGCACGATCGATCCCGATAAGAATAATACTTTTGTCTATCGTTTAGTAAATGGTACAGGTGCAACGGATAATGGTATGTTTACCATTGTGGACAATGAACTGCGGATAAATGTATCCCCTGACTATGAAACTCAAAATAGTTACAGTATCCGAGTACGAACCACAGATCAAGGGGGCTTATATCATGAAAGTCCGATTACTATAACCATTATCGATGTTAATGAACCACCCACGGGGATTAGTATTAATCCCAACATCATAGAAGAAAATGTTCCAGCAAATAGTCTTGTCGGTACTTTTAACACCATAGATCCCGATATTGGTGATACCTTTACCTATAGTTTGGTGACAGGTTTAGGATTTCTCAATAATAATAGTTTTACCATTGTGGGGAATCAACTGTTCATTAATGTATCCCCTGACTATGAAACCAAGAATAGTTATACCATTCGGGTAAGAACGACAGATCAAGAGGGTTTAAGCTATGAACAACCCCTGATTATTAATATCAGTGATGTGAACGAAACTCCCACCGCTTTAACTCTCAGTGCTACGGAAATTATCGAAAATGTAGCCGAAAACACGACGGTAGGAATTTTTAATACCACTGATCCTGATAGTGGAGATACCTTTACCTATAGTTTGGTGACAGGTACAGGAGACACCGATAATAATGCCTTTTCCATCCTAGGGAATCAACTACAAATTAACAGTTCTCCCGACTATGAAACCCAAAATAGTTACGAGATTCGAGTCAGAACAACGGATCAAGGAGGTTTATACATAGAAGAAACCTTCATTATTACCATCATCGATGTGGACGAAACAATCCCCAATAGCGCCCCCACCGATTTAAGCATTACTCCCAGTTCGATCGACGAGAATCAGCCTGTAAATACAGTAGTAGGCACTTTTACAGCAACTGATCCCGATGAGAATAATCTCTTTAGCTATACCCTAGTTAATAGTGGAGTTTATCCCGATAACAACGCCTTTTTTATTATCGGCAATGAGTTACGTCTGAACACCGTCCCCAACTATGAAGTTAAAGATAGTTATACCATTAAAGTAAAGGTAACGGATCAAGGAGGTTTATCCCACGAAAAAGAAATCGTGATTGCCATTAATGACATTAATGATATTCCAGTCTTAAGCGGTACTCCTGCTATTTTTGCCGATGGTATAGAAGATACTCCTTACAATATCAATGTGTCTGATTTGTTACAAGGGTTTACGGATGAAGATGGTGATACCCTCTCGATCGTTAATATCAGCAGTAATCAAGGGAGTTTCGTTAACAATAACGATGGTACATATACCTTTAACCCCAATGCGGATTACTATGGTGTAGTTAACTTCACCTATGATGTTATTGATGGTAATGGTGGTAGTGTAAGTGCAACAAATAGTTTTAACCTCACGGGGGTGAATGATGATCCGAGGTTAACAGGAAGTAAAGCAATTCTTCGCAGTGGGATACAAAACACCCCTTACACCATCACCGTCTCTAGTCTTTTGCTAGGTTTTACCGATGTGGATGGTGACACCCTCTCTATTGCGAATCTCACCGCCACTAATGGTACTCTTGTAGATGATAATAATGGTATTTATACTTTTTTCCCTAATAATAACTATAACGGAATAGTAAATCTCAGTTATCAGGTAATCGATGGACAAGGTGGTAGTCTGACGGCAACGAATAGTTTTAATCTAATTGCGGTTAATACTCCTCCAATGTTAACAAGTACTCCCCTACCTATCCCTGATGGATTGGAAGATGAAAAAATTATCATTAGTCGAGAACTATTATTATCAGGTTACACTGATCCTGATGGAGACTTCATCCTGATCCGTAACCTAACAGCTACTAGAAGTACAGTGGATGCAAATAAATCATTGCGTTTAGGAGTAGCCAACCTGGCTGTAGGGCTTGACAGTATGGAATTGTCCCGTAATGTTTATCAAAATCAATACAACTATTATGTTTGGACTCCTGATGCTGACTATAACGGTATCATCACCCTAAACTATAACCTAGAGGATGGTAACGGTGGGGTAGTTCCGGTAACTCGCACCTTAAATCTCGCCCCCGTTAATGATGCCCCAAGATTAGTTGGTCCTCAAGTCTCCCTTCCTAATGGTGCAGAAGACACTCCTTACATCATTAGTGCATCAGACTTATTGCAAGGTTTTATCGATGTTGATGGTGACAGGATGTCTGTCACTAATCTCAGTGCCACCAATGGTAGTATTCGCAATAATAATAATGGTACTTATACCTTTACTCCTAATCCTAATTATTTCGGTGATGTCCACCTCAGTTACAACGTTACTGATGGTGTAGGTGGTAGTTTGGGGGCTAGTAATAAGTTTACTCTTATCAATGTCAATGATCCACCAGTTTTAACAGGAAAAAAAGCTAATCTTCCATGGGGTAAAAAAAATACTCCTTATACGATCTCCGTTGCTAATTTGCTCCAGGGCTTTACGGATGTTGATGGTGACACCCTATCCATTAGCAACCTTAATGCTACCAATGGCACTCTCACGAATAATAACAACGGTACTTATACCTTTACCCCCAACAGCAATTATATTGGGGATGTCAACCTCAGTTATAACGTCATTGATGGTAACGGTGGGAGTGTGGCAGCCACTAATCTATTTACCCTTACTGAAACAGACATTTTGGTAACACAAGCTACTGACAATGGTTTAGGGGATACCGTAGGTAGCCTCAGTTGGGCGATCGAACAAGCCAATAACACCCCCGGATTAGATGTTATTAAGCTCACTACCAATGTGCGTCTAGCCTTTAGTAGCGATGTGATTCGCATGAGAACCCTGATTAACAGTGACATGATCATTGATGGCAATGGTTATACCATTAGTGGAGATAACAATAACGATGGTTTTACCAATGAAGATTTTTCAGGAGGAGGCGATCGACCCATTTTCTTTGTCTATGGGGGTGATCCTAGTCATACCGATAAAGGAAGCAATGGTATTCTCGATGTCACTTTCAAAAACCTAACCCTTAAAGGTGGAGTCGCTACAGGAGGAATAGGAGGCTCTGCGGGTATGGGGGGGGCATTGTTTATTTATGATGGTAATGTCATCATCGATAATGTCACCTTTGAAGGTAATAAAGCCATCGGTGGTCCGACTATCTTACATCAAAATAGTTGGAGGTATGGTCAATACCTTGGTATCGGTCTGACAGGACAATCTGGTGGTAATTCTGAATTTTTTGGTGTTGATGGTGGTAATGGTGGCTTTGGTGGTAATGGTGGTAATGCGGGTAATGGTGAGCCTGTAATTACTAGCTCTTTTGGTGTTCCTGGTAAGTCTGGTGGTAATGGTGGTAATGGTGGCTTTGGTGGCAATGGTGGCTTTGGTGGTAGTGGTAGTAATGGTGCTAATGGTCGTCCTGTTGTTACAGATGCGTTCTCTGATCGAGTGCTATTTAGTGCTGAGAATGGTAGCCGTGGTGGTAATGGTGGTAATGGTGGCTTTGGCGGCTTTGGTGCGTCTGGAGGCTATGGTGGTAATGGTGGTAATGGTGGTAATGGTGGTGATGGTTTGGGATCATCGGTTTCTGGAGGCAGGGCTGGTAGTGGTGGTGATGGTGGTAATGGTGGAGCGGGTGGAATTGGAGGTTTTGGTGCATCTGGTGGTTTTGATGGAACTAGGGGGAGTGCTGGAACTAATGGTTCGGGACGAAGCCCAATTAGTAATGTTAATAACGGAAAAATAATCTCTTATCCCATAAAAAATGGCTTCGGAGCTAACATCTACACGGGAGCAGGAATGGGGGGAGCAATCTTCATGCGTACTGGTAATCTAACTATTACTAATAATTCCGTCTTTAAAGACAATGAAGCCAAAGTACCCTATTCCTCTCAAGCAGGTTTTTTTGGTAGCGGTTATGGGGGAGCGATTTTTGCCATGACTCAGTCCGCTATTGATCAGCAAAGGAGAATTAATAATCAAGGTTTACCCAGTTCCCCCGCCGTTGTCAATATTGATAACACAACCGTTTTTACTGGTAATCGTTATTTCAGTGGCAATAATAATTTTTTCGGACCTACCTCCAGTCAAACTTTCCTCGGTAGTAATCTCAATAGTGGGGCGGTATTCGGTACAACGGCAAAAACCTCAGTAGGGAAAGGTTTAGATGGACCTATAGCCGATGCTACGGTATTCTTTGATGCTAACTTAAATGGTATTTTAGACCCTGATGAACCCTATACCACCACCGATTCTGCAGGTAACTATCAATTAGAAATTAGTAACGTTTTTGACATCAATGGTAACGGTGTTATTGATCCAGAAGAAGGACAATATGTCTTAGTCGGAGGCATAGATGTCATTACTGGACAAGCCTTTAACAATACATTAAAAGCCCCTGCCGGTTCAACGGTAATCACTCCTTTAACTAACCTGATTAGTGAATTAATGGCTGTGGGTTTGACCCCCGAAGAAGCGGAAACGGCTGTTAAAACCGCTCTCGGTTTGCCTGATGTGGACTTAACTACCTTTAATCCCGTCGAATCCGCTCAAATGGATTCAGCCGATGGTTTAAAAGTATTAAGCACTCAGATTGCGATACAAACTCTTGTTAACGGCATGGATGCGATCGCCGAAAATGTCGCTTTATATGCTCCCACCATCACCCCAAAAATTTGGAATAATGCCTTTAAAACTGCCTTATTAGGTGCAATTCAAAGCGGTAACTTAGACTTAGGGGATAGTGATCAAATCGCCAATATCTTATACGCTACAGGTGGTATTATTACTAATGGAGACACCACCCTAGAACAACAATTTTTACCCTTAGTCAGTGCCATTCCCATATCTGCTCAAGTCATTGCTGGTGGTTTTAACGATGCCATTCTCAATGCTAGTAGTGCAACGGATATTTTTAAAGCTCAAACCGTTGCTCAAACAAGTATTACTGAGGATTATATTGATTTATTACAAGGACAAATTGATCTTGCTACCTTTGTGAACAATAATACGGGTGCTAACCTAGCCACTAAGGTACAAAACGCTGTAATTAATGTGTTAGCCATTGCCGTTGATGACAGTGTTGATGCCGATGAAGATAATATCTTGAGTGGGAATGTGATCACCAATGATAGTAGTATCGGTGGCGGTAGCTTAACGGTGACTGCTGTGGAAGGCTTAGATACCAATGTGGGGCAAGATGTGACTTTAGCTTCAGGGGCGATTATTACCGTTAATGCCGATGGTACATTTACTTATAATCCTAATGGACAATTTGAGACTCTCAAAGCAGGAGAAACAGAAACAGACAGTTTTACTTATAGTCTCACCAGTGGAAATACCACCGATTTAGCAACGGTAACGATTATTGTGAATGGCGTTAATGATGATCCTATTTTGTTATACCTTGATAACAATACCATTGAAGATGATCAACCCATCGGCACGACGATAGGTACTTTTGAAACCTTTGATATTGACTTTGGGGATACCTTTACCTATAGTCTTGTTTCAGGGGAAGGGGATACAGATAACGGTTTATTTGCTATTGTCGGTAATGAGTTACGCAGTAATACCTTATTTGATGCAGATACCCAGAATAATTATAGTATCCGAGTACAAACCACTGACTCTGGGGGAGGGGTGTTAATTGAAACCTTCAATATTGGTATCATTAATAAACCAGAGATTTTCACTGCTACCAGTGGGGTGGACAATCTTATTGGTACTTCAGGCTTTGATTTGTTTGAAGTTGATGTGGCTAATCTTCAACAAGGAGACTTTTTTGATGGTGGAGAAGGTTCGGATATTTTCCAACTAACAGGAGGCAATACCAATCAAACTATTATCTTTAATTTAAACTCCCTCACTAATCAATTTAGTGGTGCTAATTTTGTAAGGAGAGTGGCAGTTAAAAACTTTGAGTCAATTGATGCCAGTGATTTTCAAGGGGGAGTAATTATTTTTGGGCATAATAACTTAGATAACGTCTTAATCGGTGGAATGGGCAACAACAACCTTCAAGGCAGAGGAGGCAACAATCTCCTGATTGGTGGTGCTGGTAACGATGTGTTGGTTGGTGGTAGTGGTAGTGATACCATGATTGGCGGTGCTGGAAATGATCGCTACTTTGTTAATAGTGTTAATGATGTGGTGATTGAGGAAGAAAATGGAGGTAATGACACGATATTTAGTACCGTTGACTATACCTTACCAGATCATGTAGAAAACCTCAGATTAACGGAAAATGCGGTTTCAGGAACGGGAAATGACCTTGATAATGTTATCATTGGTAATAACCAAGATAACATTCTTCAGGGTATGGGAGGTAATAACTACCTAAATGGTGTTGCGGGCAACAATCTCCTGATTGGTGGTGCTGGTAACGATGTGTTGCGTGGCGGTAGGGGTAATGATACTCTTATTGGTGGTATGGGTAATAACACTTTGACTGGAGGTGCGGGGCGAGACGTATTCCGCTTTGATTCTTTCGGTGAAGGACGCAACCGCATTACCGACTTTGACGTCATAGATGACATCATTCAAATTTCTGCCAGTGGCTTTGGGGGAGGTTTAGCAGTGGGTACATTACTAGAAGATCAGTTTAGTATAGGTTCATCAGCTACAACAGAACATCATCGTTTCTTCTATGATGCGAGTAATGGTGGTTTATTCTTCGATTCGGATGGTAACGGTGCAACGGAACCTGTACTAATTGCCGCTTTAAAGAGAGGTTTAGCCATGACTTATGAGAATATTGTCGTAATATAGTGACATCAGATATCGTGGTATTTAGGGTCTGCTGAAAAAGTCTTAAACGTAATATTGCATTACAAGTGTCAATATCCTATTTACTTTATCCCTCTTTTGTCACTTTCCGAGATAATGAATCTTAAAAGGATAAATTTATCCGCTCAGAAAATACGTCATACAATTATTACTATACTCCAGCAATAATTGTAATAGGAATATTAATAAAAACATTTAAGATTGAGTGCAAACGAGTTTTTTCTAATTCCCATAAATTCCAATCAGCACAAGTGAGAAAATGATGTAAACTTTGAGAAGAAACATTAACGATGCGAGAAATTTCAGGAAGAGATTTTCTTTTAATATCAGAAATTAATCCTAAGTGTAAATATTTAAAATATTCGTAGTT
>NZ_JBSZCP010000038.1:0-21151 GCF_054166785.1 Cyanobacterium sp. | reverse complement strand
TCAGAAATTAATCCTAAGTGTAAATATTTAAAATATTCGTAGTTACGCACATCAAAAAACAAGGTAGAATAGGCAGAACAATAATCATCAATGACCGGCACCGTGTCCATGGGATTTCTAGGTAAATGTTTTCTAATTTGCTGAGCTACATCCATCGCTGTGAGTACCTTTCATTTTTATTATTATTCTACATTTTTATTCTGCTTTTCGGAAAGTGACAAAAAAGGGATAAGTTAACCACTCTTGCCCGATAAATTCACGGTCTCCACAAATATATGATACTTTCGCTTCCGGGAAAAACTCCCAAAATTGGTCAACTAAATCCATTCTTTTTAAACTATTGGAGTTCCCTTTCTTCTCTAACATTGTCCAAGTCAAGGGAAAAGCTACCCCATTATGAACCACTCCTAAAACAAAAATATTAAAACAAGTAGAACCAAAACACCATTGTGTTCTATCGATGCTTAATACCCATGGCTGAGGTATATTCATTAGATTAACAACCGTTTTGGCAATCTGTTTTAAGTCTAGGTCAAATTTAGAAAAAAATCTTTGTAGCCTTTTATAGCTCGATTCTGGTTTAGCACAGGTACGAAAAGCTAAGAAAAGACTTGTTAAATCAACGGTTCGCACACGAATCAATGCCATCAAAAATAATGCTAGAAAATTTAGTCTTGCACCGTGCCATGGTAAATGTTTTTTCAAAGTATCACGAAGTAAGTTAACCTGATTCATAGGAGGATTTGTTTGATTTTTTGTTAATTTCTATCAAACCTCCTACCTTCTTTTATTGCAACCCCTTTCCTTGTTTTTTTGTCCTGTACTGAGCTATTTCTATGAATAAATTGCTTAGTCCATATTCATATAGTTCATCTAAACTTCTCCCTAATTTTTCATCATTTAAGTATTCTTTTTTTACCTCTTTTCCTAGTAATTTTTCTATTGCTTTATCCTTAAAAACTCTGAAAATAGGTACAATGGCTGGGACACAAAACCCAAGGCATTGAGAATCATTGCCTTGACTACTAATCCTTTACTTATTTTTTCTGTCGGATAGGATGGTAGTTTTTTGTTTATAATCTCTACAACTCTCACCTCGTCTATTATTCCAGCTATTATACCTAAATGATCAATATTTTCTATTTCAATGTTTATTGATTCAGACATTTTCCTAGACTTATCTTTACTCTGTTAAGATTAATTTACTCTATTCCATCACCTCTTTTGTCCTATTTTTGCTTTTTCTTGAACTATGCGGAAGGTGGGTTTAATGAGTTAAAAGCTTATTTTAAATATCACCGTAGCCCTATCAAAGTCTTAGGATCTAACACTTCTTTTATTTTTCATATAAGTGATTTTTCTATGGAAAGAAAGGGTATTATAAAAGAGATATATAAACCTAATGTAATAAGTAAGGGATAAGTCATATGTTAGAGCGTATTGATTTTGATGCAAGAGTAGCCGAAAATGATCGTATTGTTAGCTCTTTTGGTTCTGGAAACGGGATGATGGAAACACAAAGTAGCTTCGATAGAAATTCTATGATTACCATTAGTGATCCCTTTACTAGAAGCATAGAGAGATCTTTATTGAATACTCCCCCTAGTACTCCTCCTGTTATTCTAACGGTAGATACTTTTGAGGATCAAAATGATGGTAATGCTAGCAACGGCTTATCCCTAAGAGATGCTATTATCAGAGCCCATAGAGATTCTAGCCGAGAATACATTATTTTATTACCTGAAGGTACTTATAATTTAACCATTCAAGGTAATGAAGATTTTCGCTTCCAAGAACAAACCAACGTTACAGGTGGAGGAGCTGCTGGGAATGGTGAAAATGGAAATGGTGAAAATGGAGGTGGAACAGGAGGTGATAATCTTCTGGGATTATTTGATAATACAATTCTTCGTACAGGCGACTTAGACATAACTACCCGGGTTACCATCATCGGGAAAAATCCTGATAATACAGTCATTAATGCTAGTGGATTAGGCGATCGCATTTTTGACATTAGAGAAGGAGGTTTTTTGACCCTTGAAGGGGTAACTCTTCAGGGAGGAAGAACTCAAGGTACTTTTCCCGAAGGTGGGGGAGAAAATGATCCTGATTCTTTTTCCGGAGGTGCTATCAGAGTATTAGCCAATGGACAATTAAATCTTAATAACAGCATTATTCTGAACAACACAGCTGGTTGGGACCGCATTACTGATCCGGCAAATGTTAATGGAGGTGGAATTGCTAATCTTCTTGGCACCGTAACCATAAACAACTCTATCATCGCTAATAATCAATCAGAAGGAAATGCTGGTGGTATTTTCAATAATGGTGCAATGGTGATCACCAATAGTGCTATTCTTGGTAATGATGCTAATACTCTATTTTTTTATCGTGATCAAGTAGAAGGAGGAGGGGGCATTTGGCATAATGGAGGAAGCCTCAACATCGTTAATACTACCATTGCAGGAAATGCGGCCATACTGGCAGGTCCTAAAGCCGAAAACCCAAGTAATCCTAATAATGATGCTTTTGCAGGGGGCGGTGGTATCCTAATTGACTTGGTAAATCCGGGGGATGGAGGACAAGTTTCTATCGTCAACTCTACGATAGTTGGAAATGATGCTGAGCTGGGTTCTGGTATTTTATCGAACGGGGACTTGAATGGAGCGTTAATCAGAAATAGTATCATTGCTCAAAATACTGGTAGCCCAGACATTGAAGGATTCTTCAGTATAGGTAGTTCTTTTAATCTTGTAGGTAATGGTAATGGTTTAATTGTTGATGGCATTAATGGTAACATTGCTGGGACGGCAAGTAATCCTATTAATCCTCGTTTAGGGGCCCTCAATTTAGATCTGGGAGGGGTGTTTCCTCTGCTTGCAGGTAGCCGAGCTATCAATGCTGGAAATAACGCATTTATCGAACAAGTAGCATCGACAGATCAAAGAGGTTTACCTCGCATTGCTAATAATCGGGTAGATATTGGTAGCTTTGAATTTGGTGCTGAGACTAATTTTGGAGATCCTCTTCGCTTAAATGCTAACAATGCTCAACTTCTTTATGTAGCATATTACGGACGGGCAGCGGATCCCACGGGTTTAAATTTTTGGACTAATGCTATTTCTCGCCAAAACTTTAGCTACAATCCCAATGGTGGTGACGTATTAACGGGAGAGCGCCTAGATTTTTATAACCGATTTACCACTGAGTTTGGTACTTCTGCCGAATCAACAAATCGCTTTGGTGATATGAATACGAAAGAAATTGTGAGAGCAATTTATCAGCAAAACTTCAACAGAAATGCTGAAACGGAAGGATTAAATTTCTGGGTAGGCGAAATTAATGCAGGGAACGTTAGTAAAAGTACTGCAGCGATTGAAATTGCCTTGGGAGCCAATGGCTCTGATAGAGTCGTTCTACAAAACAAAATTGCATCTGCAAACATAATAACCAATAGTCTCGGTTCTTCTATTATAGAAAATTACACTGAGCAGGGAGGTCGTGATTTCTTATCGAATATTGGCGATAATGTGGCTAATGCCTTTGAAGTTAACCAATTTTTAGCTGGTTTAGTCTAATCTTTAGAGTAAGCAAATTCTTCATTCTCTCCTCATGGTTGGGGAGAGATTTTTTTATCGAATAAAAGGTTTAAGCTCTTTGATTTATGACGGAAATTTTTAGCAAAGAAGATTTAAAGGGTTAGAAATTACTTTTATGCCTAGTTCTTGCCAGTAATTAATAATTTCTTGGGGTGATTGAACTTGATTAAGATGTAGGGGAATTTGGTCTGTAATAATTCTGGGTTGCGGTGCCCTCATGATAGCGTTGAGATTTTGGGCATCTAGGTTATAGATAAAAACTGGTTTTTCTATGTGGTTAAGAATGCTATGGGCTAGTTTTTCGTAATTAATGGACAGGATGTTGTTGATATTGATGATAATTTTTTCGGTATTTTGATCCTCGTTGAGGGTTGATAGTAACATTGACCAATCAACTTCTTGAAATGTGCAGTTGCCTAGGTTAATGACGGTGGAAATTCCCTGATTATTTTCTTGATACAGCAGGGCTAATTCAAAACTGATTTTACTGTCTCCGTAGTTGATGATGCCAATGGTGCCTTGGGAATATAGTTGAGGATTTAGCACCCCATAACTAGCTTTGTCTGTGAGCAAGATTCCAGCACCATTGGTGCCTAAAAGCTGTACTTTTTTTTGTTGGGCTTTTTGTTTGATTTTGAATAGGTCAAGGGGAGGTATTCCCCCAGCGTTGATAATGATCTGTTTTATTCCTGCGTCCATGGCTTCTAGGGCTGCGTCTAGGACGAGGTAGGGGTGGTTAAGGATAATACTGGTACTGATTTCCCCAAGATCCTCTAGTGCTTCGCTGACAAGGTCAAAAAGAGGTATGTCATGGTATGATTCGCCGATGGATTCTGATGAGACTCCTACTAACTGATGGGCATTTTTCCACTGGGTAGCTTTGACGTAGGATAGGGCTTCAGGTTCGTTAATACCCTGCAGTAATATTTTTGGCTCGAAGTTCCATACCATAGTTTATTGTTTCTTGTTTTAAGCTAACACTGTGAGGGATTTTTGATTGTTTTGCTCCCTAGTTGGCTCTAATTATATCATCATACTTTGTGAGTAATTGGGTTGTATTCTTTTCTTGGTGGATTTGAGTGCGATCGCCCTTAATACGAAGTCCGATTTATAAACTACACTTTTATTTATTGCTTTTGGCAACGGGCTTAAGCCTATTGTTGGTTTTATTAATATAGTTTTTTATACGGCTCCAGTACAAGAAGTGAAATACCATGGAGCCGAATAGTTGGGAAAACCAAATTATTAAGGTACTTGGAGACGAATTAAATGATCTTCGGGTAAAGCCTCCCTAAATTGACCTTCTTCGGCAAGAATCGCAATTAAATTAATGTCTAAATCAGGATCTAAATGTAAATCCTGCCAAGGTACTGCAATTTCAATACATTGATCTAGGGCTATTTTTGTTCTTGTATAACGATAATGCCAAGAGCCATCTGCCCCGGCTTCTTGTAGCCAGTAGGTTTTGGTTGTCAAATTAATGCCTAAATGGTGACGATAATAATAATTAAGAGGATCTTGATTAGGTACGTAGGCTAGGGGTATGGGGCTATTATAACCAGCACGATGGGGATAAAACCAAAGTAAATGAAGTTCTGGAGGTAAATCTTGTCCCACCATGGCTCCCGGTTTGAGATCAAAGCGAAAATAAAAGTTAAGATGATCCCAGCCATAGTAAAGATTGGGAATAATACCAGCTCGGTGCATAGTACCCCGTGAACCTCCTATTTTGATTTTTCCTGCTTTTTCCCAGTCTTGTTCGTTTCCTCTGCCATCGATAAGGGGGCTGATATAACTACGGGGAATATGTGTTTCTGTTTGTGGTTGCCCGGTGGTGGCAACGGGCTTATATAGGTATGGAGGTACCATTTCGTTTAGGGCTTGATAAATGGCGATGAGATGCTCTCTAAATAGTTGATCGAACATATCATCATGGGAAGAGTTGTGGGGATCACCAAACCACCAGAACCAATCTGAGCCTTGGGCTGCATAGAGGGCTTCCCACGCTGCGGGGTTATTCTCTGGGGTGGCTTCGGGATGTTTGGCAAGGGTTTGTCTGGCGGCACTTAGATAGTCCCATGCTTGATTTTTGGTGCGATCGCCTATCCAGGTGGTAAAGTTTCCATCAATCCATGAGCCACTGTGTAGCTGCAGGTTATGGATGGTTTCGGTGGGGGGAAATTGAGTGATAAATTCAGAAACGGTGACTAATTTGAGGTTTTGAGCCTGGGAGAGGTTGCCATATAATTCTTCGAGGAAGGGTTTACCGTCTTGCTCATAAAATTCCCAACAGTTTTCGCCGTCTAGGGCTATGGTTACTAACCAAGGTTTTTCAAGGGTGGTGCTACCGCTATTTTCTCTCTGGACAAGGGTACGGGCGATCGCCTGTAAATGAGAAATTAGATCACAGGCTGCCTGTTGGGGCTTCATTGCTCCGTAGGTAAAACCGATTAAATCCGATAAACGGTGATCTCGAAATACAATACTTAAATCTCCGTGGTCAGTTTCTAAACGATAAGGACGATATAATACTTCTGGCTCATAGATATTTCCCGTTTCGTCACGGTTAAAAAAGTGGTTAAAACTCCAACCTAACACCGCTTCATCGGAGCAAATCCATTTAAATCCTTGGTGGGCAATGTAGGGTAAAATTTCAGGACTGATAGATTGCTCACTGGGCCAGAGTCCCTGGGGCGATCGCCCAAAACGCTCTTGATACATAGCCCAAGCCTTACTTAGATGGCGAGTTACATCTTCCCCCCACTGAAAACGACTTATGGGCAATTCCATGTTTGGCACGGCCACCTTACCCGCATTACTATCATAAAGCAAAGGTAAAATAGGATGGGTATAGGGAGCGGTGATAACTTCTAACTGCCCTTTATCCTGCATGGCTTTATGTTGAGGAATAATCCGAGCAATAATTTCTTTTTGTTTACTATAGATCCTTTGGCGATCGCTCAGGGTAAAATCACGACCTTTTTCTAACCAAGTAGCAACATCTTCATCATCCCAAAATAAAGGATCAAACCATGCCAAATTATGCCACGCCAGTAGGTCACTAAAATCTTGATCTGTCCAATTATCTAAACACCACTGCTTACCCTTAATATGTTTATGTTGAAAAAGTTCTTCATAACGCTTATGGGGACGAATCATATGATAATAATTAGCATCAAAAAAATTATCAACAACATAGCTTTTTTGATCTAACGTCAACATACTTACAGGAGTTAAAGTAAGAGCTAAATAAGGATCTAATGCCTTTCCTTGGGCATACTCTTCCAACTGCATGATCAAAGAAGGAACTAAATTTACTGTTTGATGGAGCTTCGGATATTTTTCCAACATCAAAATTAGGTCCAAATAATCCTTTATCCCATGGAGTCTCACCCAAGGAAGACGATAATCAGCACCAAAACTATCCTTTGAAAGGCGTGATTTATATAGTGGTTGGTGTTGATGCCAGACAAAGGCAACATAAAGAGGATGGGACATATTTATTTTATTATTATTATTTTTTTATCTCATTAATACTAACATTAATTAATTTTTTATTTTATTTTTTTATCCATAGCAAATAATACTAGATATTATGAATATTTACAGATTTTCTTTAGACTTAATATAACTTAATATCTTTTCAGAATGATTTGTAAATAAAAATCAAAAAGTATATTTTCTATGGTTAATTGTATAGTTTAAAATCAATAATAATCATTCCTTTATAGAAAATTTGTGGCGTATATTCTCCATAGGAAATCGAAACCTTACATAGATCTAAAAAAGGACGCACGGGGCGTCCTCTTCTATGGATTTAATGGAACTGAGCAGAGTCGAACTGCTGTCCAAATCAGCTATTTACTTATCGCTCATTCACAGGTTTAGCCCTTTTATTCCGCAGAGCGGGAATCACCAATTATCCCTGATGACAGGATTTTCTAGTATTATCTTTTCTCTAATGACTGACTAGAAACAGTACCAGAGGGCATCCGTTGGGGGTTGCCTATAATGTTTAACGGAGTCACACTATAAGCGCTCGAACCAAGTTTTTTGGTCTTAGGCAGCTACAGGAGCGGCTTTACGAGCAAAAGGAACGATGTTGTTCGCATTTACTATTTTTTTTGAATCTTTGATTTACGAGAGGAGATTCACTCTCGACCTGTATCACGGGTCAGCTTTCACTAACCTGTCGAAACCGTTACAGCCCCTTGATATAGATCTATCTTAACTTTTATTCTGACCGTTGACAAGGTATAGGGGATTTTTATTATCCCATGGAGTTAATTTTTTTTAATTATTCTCGTGGGTTAAGGGGCGATCGCCCTTTAATTCCCTATAATTATCGTAATTTGTGGCTATGACGACAATCAATATGTATTAATAGAAAAAGGTTTCTTAGAAAAACGTTAAAAATCCGTAACATAAGTTAACATAGAAATAACAAATAAAAAAACACCGTAGCAAAAGCTCTCATTAATTATCAAAACCCATTGATAAAATAAGAATATAAATGAATAGGAGGCTATCCATAAGTGAGTAAAGAAAATAAAAAATGGCGCAACGTCGGACTATACGCAATACTTGCCGTAGTCGTTGTCGCCTTAGCCACAGCGTTCCTCGATCGCCCACAGGAACAACAATCAAGCTGGAAATATAGCGAATTTATCAATAAAGTACAAAGCGAACAAGTAGAAAGAGTACAACTAAGTGCAGATCGTAGCCAAGCCATGGCAACAGGCCGTGACGGCAGTAGATTCTTAGTAAACCTACCCAACGATCCTCAATTAGTTGACATCTTATCCGAAAACAGAGTAGATATTTCTGTAGTTCCCCAAAGTGATGAAAGTTTCTGGTTCAGAGCCATCAGCAGTCTATTCTTCCCCGTACTGCTCCTAGTGGGTCTATTCTTCCTCCTTCGCCGTGCATCCAGTGGTCCTGGTTCCCAAGCCATGAACTTTGGTAAATCCAAAGCCAGAGTGCAAATGGAACCTCAAACCCAAGTTACCTTCGCCGATGTAGCAGGTATTGAACAAGCCAAACTAGAACTTACCGAAGTAGTAGATTTCCTCAAAAATGGAGAAAGATTCACCGCCATCGGTGCCAAAATTCCTAAAGGTGTTCTTTTAGTAGGACCTCCTGGAACAGGTAAAACCCTTCTTGCCAAAGCAGTCGCAGGGGAAGCAGGAGTACCTTTCTTTAGCATCTCTGGTTCTGAATTTGTAGAAATGTTTGTGGGGGTTGGTGCATCCAGAGTCCGTGACCTATTTGAACAAGCCAAACAAAGCGCTCCTTGTATCGTCTTCATCGATGAGATTGACGCAGTAGGTCGTCAAAGAGGTGCAGGTTTAGGAGGCGGTAACGATGAAAGGGAACAAACCCTTAACCAACTTCTTACCGAAATGGATGGTTTTGAAGGAAACACCGGTATTATTATCGTCGCTGCCACCAACCGCCCAGATGTTCTTGACTCCGCTTTATTACGTCCAGGACGTTTTGACCGTCAAGTAGTGGTAGATCGTCCTGATTTCGCTGGAAGAGCAGAAATTTTAGGAGTTCACGCCCAAGGAAAAACCCTAGCTAAAGACGTGGATCTCGACAAAATCGCCCGTCGTACCCCCGGATTTACTGGAGCTGACCTTTCCAACCTTCTCAACGAAGCTGCTATTTTAGCCGCCCGTCGTAACCTCACCGAGATTTCCATGGATGAAATCAACGATGCCATCGACCGTGTTTTGGCCGGACCAGAGAAGAAAAACCGTGTCATGAGTGAAAAACGCAAAACCCTCGTGGCATATCACGAAGCAGGACACGCCCTAGTAGGTGCATTGATGCCCGACTACGATCCCGTACAAAAAATCAGCATTATCCCCCGTGGAAGGGCTGGAGGACTAACTTGGTTTACCCCTAGTGAAGACCGCATGGAATCTGGTTTATATTCTCGCTCCTATCTGCAAAATCAAATGGCCGTTGCCCTTGGTGGACGCATTGCCGAAGAAATCATTTTCGGTGAAGAAGAAGTAACCACGGGTGCTTCCAACGATTTACAACAGGTAGCAAGGGTTGCTCGTCAGATGATTACCCGTTTTGGCATGAGCGATCGCCTCGGACCCGTTGCATTGGGTCGTCAAAGTGGAAACGTATTCATGGGAAGAGACATCGCCTCTGATCGTGACTTCTCCGATACCACCGCATCTACCATTGACGAAGAAGTAACCCAATTAGTCGAAAGAGCCTATCAAAGAGCCAAAGAGGTTTTAGTACAAAACCGTCTCATCCTCGACAAAATAGCAGAAATGTTAGTGGAAAAAGAAACCGTTGAGGCGGACGAATTACAAGAAATCCTCAACAACAGTGAAATAAAAATGGCAGCCATCGTCTAATCACTGAATATTTTTCAATCTAACTAATAATGTGGGGGCTTAACATATCGTTGAGTCCCTTTTTCATGAATAATAAAATTTGGTAAATATTCCGCAAAAACGCCCAAAACCTAACCAGTACACCATGAGACTGACAAAAAAAAGAAAAGCCGAAGAAATACTGTCTACCCTAAAAACCCTTTACCCCGATGCTACCTGTAGCCTTGACTATGAAACCCCTGTTCAACTGCTAGTAGCCACCATTCTTTCTGCCCAATGTACCGATGAAAGAGTAAACAAAGTTACCCCCCATCTTTTTGCTCAATTCCCCGATGCCCCTAGCCTTGCCCACGCCCCCCGACAAGAAATAGAAACCCTAGTTCGCTCCACAGGTTTTTTTCGGAACAAAGCCAAAAATATCCAAGGGGCTTGTCTAAAGATTGTTCAGGAATTTGATGGGGAAGTACCCCGCACCATGAAAGAATTATTAACCCTCCCCGGGGTAGCCCGTAAAACCGCCAACGTTGTTCTCGCCCATGCCTTTGGCATCATCGAAGGAGTAACCGTTGATACCCACGTAAAAAGACTTAGTAACCGCTTAGGATTAACCAAAAACACTCAACCAGTCAACATTGAAAAAGATTTGATGAAACTTTTACCCCAACCAGAATGGGAAAATTTTTCTATTAGTATCATCTACCACGGTAGGGCCGTATGTAACGCTAGAAAGCCCCAATGTGAGAGGTGTCAATTAGCTTATTTATGCTCTTTCTACACCAAACTTCAAAAAAAGAGTATCTTAAAACAAGGAGCCTAAACCCCTTGCTAAGAAGGGTAACCATTCATTGATCTATACTAGACCAAGCCAAGCTAATACCCCTTGACCAGTGGTATATTCAATGGCAAGGGCAATAATAAAACCAATCATTGCGGCTCTACCATTTAACTTTTCGGCATAACCATTGAAACCGAAAGTAGGTTCTTGGATATTAGGGGTTGTGGTGGGTTCAGTTTTTGCCATGTTTGTAATCTCCTTTATTGTTATGTAATTATTAAGTTTTGTGAATATAATAACATCATACCTTTTATAATTGCCACCATTCAGGTGAAGTTACCGTCAATCAATGGTAGAGTTTTTACCCAACTTCAAACTGAGAGTAACTTTTGCTGGAAAATATATAATAATGGAAGAATAAAAAAATAATTAAGCGACAATGAACAGTAGGGAGTTATCCGCCGAAAATTTGCTAGTGCAACGCTATGAACTACTAGAGATGGTAGGTTCAGGGGCGATGGGAAAAGTATATCGTGCAAAGGATAAAGCCTCTCGCCAAAGCACGGTGGCAGTAAAAATTTTGGCAAAAGCTCTTGATGACATGAAAATGATAGATAGGTTTCAGCAAGAGGCAACCATTAGCGCCCTACTCTCTGAAAATTGTTCTAATATAGTTCGGGTAAGTGACTATGGCATTGACCAAAATAAAGTACCTTTTTATGTGATGGAGTTATTGCAGGGAGAAAACCTTGCTGATTTTATCGAATTTCATGAGATGCCCCTCGAAACATTTTTTCATTTCACTCGCCAAATTTGTTTTGCCCTAGAAACCGCCCATAATGGCATTATTTTCCATGGTAAAGTATGCCCCGTTATCCATCGAGATTTAAAACCTACTAATATTTTTATCATTGATGGTGATGGCACCGAACAAGTTAAAATTCTTGATTTTGGTATTGCGAAGTTAGCCCAAGATGATGATGATAGTGTTGAGGAGGAATTTGTTGGTACTCCTCGCTATGCTTCCCCAGAACAGTTACAAAAGAATGATATTGATAACCGAGCAGATATTTATAGTTTGGGTATCATTATGTACGAAATGTTAACTAAAAAATTACCATGGCAACTAGAGCATAATTCCGTGGGGGAATGGTACAAAGCCCATGTAGAAATTCAACCTAATGATTTACCCCTAGAGTTGGAGATTCCTTCCGAGTTAAGGGAATTGGTTATGCAGTGTTTGCAAAAAAATCCCCGACATAGACCGCAAAATGTAGGAGAAATTCGTCAAAAGTTGGAGCTCATTGGACGTAAAATTTTTAATTCTGGTTTTGATTCTAGCTCGAGTGGCAGTAGTAAGACTACTTATTTATTAAATAATAAGGTGGAAGAAAAGAAAGAAGATTTAAATTCTTTTTTACTCAAAACTCAATGGCCAGCGAATAAACCTCAACAAAAAATAGTTTTTCCCCGTGTCACTAAATACGAAAACGATCAAGTTGTGACCCTTTGCACTATGTTAGATGGTGATGATATTGACCGTAGAATTGATAATGTTCGTTATAGTCGTTTCATTTTTCAAAGTTATCCTTATCCCATGGTGTTGTGGTTAACGGTTTTGTATAGCCATGAGTGGGGCGCCCGTTGGCTTCCTTGTTATTTAGATTTAAAAACAGATAAGGGTCAACAAATTGCTGATCTATTGAGTGATTCAAAAAAATATTATCTTTTGTTTTTTCCTCTTAATCAATCTACTCAATGTATTAATTTTTTACCATTTAAAATAATGCTTAAACAGCGTACAAATATTAAACAATGGATTTCTGTGAGTAGGATGCTCAATATTGAGGATAACCGTCAAGCCCTTGTGAGTAAGAAAAGGTTACAGGCAGATTTAGAGGCAATGAAACCTGATATTTTAAAGGATTTGGAGGCTAGTAATGATAGTGAAATTAATGTGTAAGATTGCTATAGTGAAATTATGGTGTTAATGGAGATAGGACGTGATGGATTTAGTAAAAATTATTGAAGAAGATTATCAGAGGTTTCCAGAAAACCAAACCTATAGCATTTATGCTGAGGATGTTCGTTTTAAGGATCCTGTTTATGATTTTCAGGGCTTAAAAAAATATCAGGAAATGATTGCTTTTTTGAAAAAGTGGTTTCAAAATCTTCATTTAGAACTTCACGAGATTGAGCAGGATGGAGAACAAATTAATACTCGTTGGACTATGTCTTGGAATAGTCCGTTACCTTGGAAGCCTTTTATTTCTGTTTCTGGTCGTAGTGAGCTAAAGTTAAAGAATGATTTGGTTGTTGGTCATTATGACTATTGGGATAAGTCTTTTTGGCATATGGTTAAGCAACATTTTCCTTTTCAGTAATTATATAATATGGTCTTTTTTTTATGAGTGATAGAGGGAGTCAAGGGGATTTTAATAATAAAAATACTGGAGCGGGGTTAAAGCAAAGTAATCCTGAAAAGTATGCTTATTTGAAGGCGGAGGCTGAAGCTCCCTATCGGGGGTTACGTCGTTTTGTTTATATAGGTTTTGGGGCTTCTGGTGCCATTGGTGCTTTTATTTTTTTTACTCAGATTTTGGCGGGTAGAAGTGTGGAAGATAATGTGGGTAATTTATTGGTACAACTGGGGGTAATCGCTTTGATGGTGTTTTTATTTCGGTGGGATAAGAAAAAAGAGGTTTAATTAAAAGTTATGAGGATGGGGAGTGCTGAAGGGCTTTTTCTCCGATAAATTCGACGAGGGGTTTAAATTCGTTGATGAGTTTAGGGTGGGCGACACAAAGGGAGGGAAATCCTCTATTACCATAATCGATTCCTTGGGGTAAGGGAAAAACGGGTTGGGGTTCGAGGTGTATTAGTTGCCCCCCTGCGGCTCTGAGGATGGGGTATGCTCCTGCTATGTCCCAAATCTTGGGGGTGGCTTCTACGGCACCGAGGGCGGCACCACAGGCGACTAAGAGCATGTTATAACTGGCTACTCCTGTGAGTCTAATTTTGCATGGGAAATAACGGGTAAGGACTTCGGTACTTCTGGCACAGAGGGTAAAAATATGGTTCATGCTGGCATCGGCGGTGCTGGTGTAAATGCGATCGCCATTAAGATATGCACCTTTGGGTCCTGTTAATCCTGTATCATCGTAGTAGTAGCCGTGGTAGGTTTGCTGAATTTGGGGAAAATGAACAAAGCCAAATACGGGGGTACCTTTGAAGAGTAAGCCGATGGAGATACCCCAAATGGGAAGTCCTCGGGTGAAGTTGGTGGTGCCATCAATGGGATCTATTACCCAACACCAATCGTTTAGGGGTAACAGATGCTCGGTTTCCTCCGTAAGAATGCCGTGGGTGGGGAAACACTGTTTTATACCTGTTCTAATTTCTTTGTCTGCCCACTTGTCGGCGGCAGTGACGAGGCTACCATCGGCCTTGCGGGTGGGCTCTAATTTGGCAAAGTCTTCTAATAGCTTGTCCCCGACACGAGCGGTAATGTGCTGACAAAAATTATATACTTGTTGCCAAAAGTAGATCATGATTTTTGCTTGGTTATTTTTGGTTGGGTTTGATACCCTTAAATTTTGATTATTAACTATTGATTTTTTAATGGTAAAGTATAATCGGGTTTTTGTAACCTAGTAATAACCCTTAACTGTTAGTTCTTTGGTTTTCCTCGGTATATAGCAGTTAAGATTTTTACTATACAAAATTTTACTGTTGATTCTTAAATTATCCTGATGGTGTCTGATCATAAGTCGAAGCTGTTAATTGCCGCCAGTGGCACTGGAGGACATTTATTCCCTGCTCTTGCGGTGGCTCAAGAATTGTCTAACTATGATATTCAATGGTTAGGGGTGCCAAATCGCCTTGAAACTTCTTTGGTGCCTGATTTTTATCCTCTACATACTGTTAATATTGATGGTTTCCAAACTAAATTGGGGGTTAAAACTGTTTTTCTTTTTGCCAAGATGTTAAGGGCGATCGCCTTTACCTATAAACTAATTAAAAGGGAAAAAATAGAATTAGTATTCACCACCGGAGGCTACATATCAGCCCCAGCAATTTTAGGAGCAAAACTAGCTAAAATTCCCGTAATCTTACACGAGTCTAACTACATTCCGGGTAAGGTAACTAAACTATTGGGAAAACAATGTGATTTAGTGGGTATCGGCTTTGAAGGTACCAAAAAATATTTACCAAAAACGAAAACTCAATGGGTAAGTACCCCCGTCAGGCGAGAGTTTTTATCCCCTCAACCCCTAGATTTTAAAATCCCTGACAATGTACCTCTAATTGTTGCCATGGGAGGTTCTCAGGGAGCCGTAGCCCTTAATAAACTCGTGCGACAGTGCGCGGCTGGATGGCTAAAAAATGGTTGGTATATCGTCCATTTAACGGGGAATAGAGACGATGATTTTGGTACTTTTGAACATCCTCACTATATCGAAATGACCTTTTATGACAATATGGCGGGGTTACTAAATCGGGCAGATTTTGCCATTAGTCGCTCTGGGGCAAGTGCTTTGACTGAGTTAGGAATTACTAAAACTCCTTCGGTGTTGATTCCTTTTCCCTTTGCTGCCGAAGATCATCAATTTTTTAATGCTCAAGTTTTTGCCCAAGAAAAAGCGGCTCTAGTATTTCGTCAGGAAGATTTAACGGCTGATTTTTTAGAAAAAACCGTCACAAATTTAATCAAGGATAAGGTTAAGTTAAAGCAGATGGCTAATAATTGTAAAAAGTTAGCTTTGTTTGATAGTGCGGAAATTTTGGCAAGAATTATTAAATCTATGGATGCTTCCCAATATTAAAAAGAGAAAGGTACACCAATAAAACAAACAATGGGTTTAAGTTTATTGCCCATCAACCATAAATAAAAGTACAGTTTATAGATGGGATTTAGTATGATTTCTTTAGTTTGAAAATTGTTCCATAAATTTTTTATCAATGTAATCTTTGAGATACCAAAATAGACTGGATTTGTACGCAAAATTACCCCAAATTGCCACTGCTTTTTTATCTCCTGTACCGATTAAACTTAAATAAAATGATTGAGGAAAATAAGGTTTAAGATTTTTTTCTTCTAGTAGCGATCGCCAATTTTGATACAGGGGTTTACCTTGTCTGACAGCAAAAACCCCAGCTTTCGGACTGGGATTGTCTTTGATAGTGGCTATATCTCCCGTGGCAAATATATTACCATGGGATAGGGTTTGTAAGGTATTTTTGACCAGAATAAATCCTTTTTTATCAAGGCTTAAGCCTGTATTTTTTAGCCATGATGCGGGGGAAGCGTTAGTAACTAAAAATGTGTAATCCCCTTTAATTATCTTTCTTTCTTTGGTGATAATTTTATCTGCTAATATTTCTACTATTTCTGTATTTAAAATACAATTAATCCCCTTTTTTTGTAATAATCTATTAAAAATTTTACTAGCAGATTGATTATGATTATTTAGTAATGCTTCACCCCTATTAATGATATTAATATTAATATTTTTTGGTGAAATAATATTTGTTAGTCTTTGGTGCATATTAAGGGCAAGTTCAACTCCTCCTGCACCTCCTCCCACAATATTTAAAGTAAGGTTTTGATTGGGGTTGTGATCAAGTTTGTTAATGATTTCTTGCCATTTTTTCAGTAAAGTTGGCACGGGTTTGGCTTTAATTCCATATTTTTTTGCCCCTTTTATTTTACTATCATCAGGGGTACTGCCAATATCTATGGATAAAATGTCATATTCGACGGTTTTTCCCGATAAACAAGTAACGATTTTTTGTATGGGATCAATGTTAATTACTTGGTCAATAATTAATGTACTATTAGTTTTTTGGGCTAATTTTTCTAAGTCAATATGGGTTTGATTAAAGCTGTAATAACCTGCTATGTGGGCAGGAAGCATTCCTGAGTAGGGCGTTTTTTTTACTTCGTTAATTAAAGTAATTTGTGTATTTTGTATGGGCTTATCATAATATATTTTAAGGGCGATCGCATGGCTATGTCCACCCCCAATTAAAACTAATTTTTTCATAGTTCATCATAATAAAGTTTAGGAATATTAATAATAAATTTAGTACCTTTATTTTCCTCACTTTCTACGGAAATATCTCCGCCATGAATTTCTACCGCCTTTTTAACGATGGATAAACCCAACCCATTTCCTTTAATTCCTGCGACATTATCAGCCCTTTCAAATAATTGGAATAATTTGTGTTTATAATTATCAGGAATACCGATGCCATAGTCTTGGATGGTAAGACAAATATTATCTAGTTCACAATTTAAGGTTAGGTCAATATCACCTCCTTCTGGGGAATATTTAATGGCGTTAGAAATTAAGTTATTAAGGATATGATGTAACATTTTCCTATCTAGGTAAGCCTCATAGGATGGATGTTCACAATGAAAATTAATGGTATGTTTATCCGTTAAATTATTTTGCTCATCGATTAAACTTTGTAAAAATTGTACTAAATCAAATTGGTCTGGATAAAGAGTAATTTTTCCTTCTTCTGCTTTACTAATTAGTAATAAATCTTCGAGGGAATCGTTCATTTCAACGATCGCACTTTTGATAAAATTAAAATATCTTTCTTTCTTCTCTGTAGATAATTTATCGCCATAATCTTTGATTAACTCTGTATATCCCAAAATGCTGGTAAGGGGCGCTCGTAAATCATGGGAAGCGGTGGCTAGGGCTTGGGTTTTAACTTGGTTTAGTTTTTGTTGTTGTAATAAGTTAGACTCTGTGCGTGAATCCTCTTCAAATTTAGCTAAAGCAATGGAAATGGTGGTGGTAATATCAGCAATTTTGTAAGGTTTTACTAAGTATCCATAGGCGGGAATTTTTTGAGCCCTTTTGAGGGTTTGAGCATCGGCATAGGCACTCAAATAAATGATGGGAATTTTGAGAAGGCTGTAAATTTCATGGGCTGCGGTGATGCCATCCATAGAGCCTTTGAGCATTATATCCATCAAAATCAAGTCGGGTAAAGAATCTTTTGCTTTTTGAATGGCTTTTTGTCCTGTACTAACGATGCCAACGACTTCATATCCTAATTTTTTGAGATCAAGAGAAAGACTTTCGGCCGCAATTAGCTCATCTTCAACTATAAGAATTCTATACATGATCCTTTGAGATGGTAAATAGTTTGAGGTTGTCACTCGTGGAGAAGTCCTGTTAGTTTATTATTCCCTAGTTTAAATTATATTCCTTTAGGTAATCGGTGCTTGAGAAGTTTTGTTAATGATTCCGCACTATTACTCTTTTGGCAGGGCATCTGGATTTCCTTCGATAACCATGGGTAATAGGTAATGGTGATAATATTTTAAATACTTATTTATATATATAATTGAGTCATACTTCATACCATGATTAAACAATGTTAAGTCGTGAATCCTTTGTTAAAAAAAAATGATTATTCTATAACAAAAGCTCTTTTAATTGAGGTAATAACCCTTCTAAAGCTACTCCTCGATGGCTGATTTTATCTTTTATTTCGGGTGCAATTTCTGCAAAAGTTTGTCCTATTTCTGGTACATAAAAAATAGGGTCATAACCAAATCCTCCTCTTCCTTTTCTTTCGGTTAGAATTTCCCCTCGACAGATTCCTTCATTTTGTAGAATAATTTTACCATCTCCAGAGGCGATCGCCACGGCACACACAAATTGACCTTGACGATTATTTTCCCCTTCCAATTCTTTTAATACCCTATCAATACATTCTTCTGGGGTGGCTGCATATCTTGCCGAAAAAAGCCCTGGCGCTCCGTCTAAAGCATCTATCATTAAACCAGAATCATCGGCGATCGCCCATTCTCCCATAGCCAAAGCCACCTGACTCGCTTTTAAGATAGCATTTTCCATAAAAGTTGAGCCTGTTTCTTCTACTTCTAAATCTTTTGGCTTTAAGACTAATTCAATATTTAAACCTTGTAAATAACCTTTTATCTCTTTCAGTTTTCCTTGATTACTCGTCGCCAATACTAATTTTTTCATAAACGAAAAATACTTTTCTAAAATTATAAATAATACTTGATATGATACATAATACATCGATAGAGTAGCCATGAGGAATCAGCTATCAGTCCTAGAAGAACACTGAAAGCCGATCATTCCTAGCTAATGGCATCGATGAAAATTTCCACTAATCAAAGTAAAACAACGTAACAACCTTTCTTTGCTCCTCTGCCTCCTCACAAGTTTTCATAAGAGTATGACTATCATGAAAAGCAAAACAAATCAGTTGTTGACAACGGGAAATAATTTCTCGGTTACAATCCGCACTCGCTTCCCCCAAAGAGAGATGATTATGATCTGGATTTTCCACCAAGTGAATTACCTTCTGTAGTTGGTCTTGAGACTCTTTAGGCTGACGATCCAAACTTTGGGGTAAAATTACCGTCAAAAGGTTAGGATCAGCCCTCATAGCCCCTCTAATGGCGGCAGAATTAGTTCCTGCAGCTCCCGAGGTGATCAAACGATTGCCCCCCAATACAAGGGCATAACTCATCATTTCAATCAGGTGTAGATGAGTTATTGGAACATGGCGCGAACCTAGCAAAGCGATTTTTTTTGAGCTAGTTTGCTGAATAGCTGCTAGTTCTTGTGCTAGGCTATCTAAATTTGGAACTTCTAATGCTTGACTCAAAGACTATTAATTTATCCTTAAATTTCCCATGCTATTCTAGCAAATGATTCATCATTCCGATCCAGTAATCTTTTATTTTCTTCTTTTTTCTCAAAAACTTGCCTTTTATTTTAGATATAGATAAAATAGTAAATCGTATGTTAAGGACGTATAGCTCAGTTGGTTAGAGTACATCGTTGACATCGATGGGGTCGCCTGTTCGAGTCAGGCTACGTCCATATTAAAAATTAATAAAAAACAAAGGTAGCTATTGTTGAGATAACTACCTTATTTTATTTTTGTGGAAAATATCCATAATTTAGGGAAAAATTACCAATTTTTATTGGGAGATTTTGGAGCTTTTATTCCTTGTCCTTCACATTCTGGGCAAACAGCAGGGTAATAATCAAAAGAGTTAATATAATCTGATAGTCTTTTTTCTAAAATTTTTCCACTACCCCTACACTTTAGACAAAATTTCATATCGGATAACCTCTTTAAAATGTAATTAATTGCTTATTTATAATTTACAGTAGTTATCCTAAATGTACATCGTTATATTTATCTATTTTTTATTAACAAACATTGACCTTCATATAGGTTTAATACTTAGATAAAGCCTTATTTGTTAGTATTCTAAGATACCTCACTGATTATTTTGTGCCCCATTTAACAAAGGTATTCCACTCATAACTAAGTGTAAACACTAACCGTACTACACAATGAATTATATAAATAAAAATACATCTAATTTTTATCCCCCAACTCCGAAATAAGCAGCTACTAAAAATAATCCATCAGTGACGATGGTACTTAATACTGCCCCTGCAAAGGCAAGATAATGGAGTTTTTTCTTCTGAAGGGCATACAAACTGATGGCAAGAAGAATATTTGCGAGTAATATTGCCCAGCTTATTCCCCATGGAGTGTTGACTTGGGCGATCGCCCCTTGTAACATAGGTTTAATCAAACTAGGATCACTATCCATAATTTCTACCCAATAGGGAATCAAACCTGCAATATAGAAGTATAAATCTGTGATAGCAGTACCAAGTAATGAGCCAAGATAAAAATAATTACCAATTAAGCCCCAACCACGCCAAATACCCCAAAGGACAAAAGGTAAGCCGATGGCTTCGATGGGAATATGAATGGCAGGAGTCCATCGCAACCAACCCCAATAAATTGAGCCACACAACCAACTCCAGCTAAAGCCGATGATGATGTCTCCCCATAAATGAGTTTTAGAGTGCGACTGCAATTTTAAACCAAAAAAAACCCAGACTAACGTAAAAAATAGACTAAAAAAAGGAAAAGTGCGGACTAAAGGAGCCTGAAAAAAAACGGGAATCGAGACAAGGAAAGCAGAAGCTAAAAAAATGAGAATACTTTGACGCTTTTCCTCATCCCTCCATACCCCTTGCTGATATTGTGCCACTGCACCCATCGCCGAAGGTAAGTATGAGCTAATTTGGGTTAAAAAAGTATTATTAAACAAAATTTCTTAAAATATCGTTACTTATCGTTACTTAAATCTTAATGTATTTTAGTGGCAAACACCAAACATTGACCATGATTCAATGTATAAATTATGAATTATGGCACTAATCAAGGTTAATATTCAATGATTAACGTAAATGGCAAAAGAAGTCCCTAATCTCTGCGTAGCAGATTAGAGGATGAATTTTGCCCAACAAAAAGTATCCGTAGGATTCGACACAAGAGCAGAAATCTATGCTAGAATGATTTTATCACTAAAACTTTTCCTG
>NZ_JBSZCP010000037.1:0-92904 GCF_054166785.1 Cyanobacterium sp. | reverse complement strand
TCTTTGAAGGGAGTGTCTAGTCGTTATTTACGCAAGGAGTATCCTGAGATGAAAAAATACAAAGCATTATGGAGTCCTAGCTATTTTGCCGTTAGCAGTGGTGGATGTCCTATAGAAACGCTAAAAAAATATATACAAAATTAGAAAAAGCCGTCGTGAACGACGGGGCTTGTATCCCAGATATTTTGGTCAAAAAAAAATCAACAGGGTTAATGAGCTTATCTTTTTTGCTGTCCTCATTTATCAAAGATTTGTTACTGAAAAGACAAAGACTAACGCCCGTACCATACACTGTATATTGGTTGTAAATAAGACAAATATAGGAATCTATGGGCGACAACAATCTTGATTTATGGAGCAAAATAAGTGCAACAACCATTCAAGCTCTCCAAACAAAAGCATTAAAACCCATTGAGACTCAGTATGAGTTTTTAAAGGAAAATAACATTAATTTTATTATCAGAATTTTAGATAATATCACAAGAAAAGAGAAGGCAAAGAAAGAACAAAAAAAACAGCAAAAAAAAACTAATTATAATCCTTTTTTACCTTATGAAAAAGAGTTATATGTGGATAATTTAGGCGACAATCATGTGTGTATTTTAAATAAATATAATGTTGTTAATAATCATGTTTTAATTATTACCCGTGATTTTGAACCCCAAGAAAACTTGTTAACCCTTGCTGATTTACAGTCTTTTTGGACGGTACTACAACAGGTAAGCGGTTTAGGGTTTTATAATGCAGGGGCTTTGGCGGGAGCCTCTCAACCCCATAAACATTTACAAGTAATTCCTTTTCCCCTTGCTCCTAGTTTTCAAGGTTTTCCCATAGAACAGTTGGTATTAAGTTATCGTTCAAAGTTATCTGATAATGAAATTGTTACCCTAGATGAATTGCCCTACGTACAGGCGATCGCCTTTCATAACCTCTTAGGAAAATCCCCTTGTGAATGTGCCAAAATAACCCAAGAAATTTATTATAAAATGTTAGACTATTTACATATAGAAAATAATCATCAAAAATCCCTTGGAAATTATAACTTATTAGTAACAAAACAATGGATAATGATGATTCCGAGAAGTCAACCAAAAGCTCAATCAATTTCGATAAATTCCCTTGGTTTTGCCGGGGCTTTGTTGGTAAAAAATCAAGAACAACTAGAAATTATTAAAGAATATAAACCTTTACATATTTTGAAGCAAGTAGGGATTGAAAAATAGATGGTATCTTTTACTTTTACAACTTGAGTGGTGAACAGGGTAAAATGATTGAGGTTGTTTTTCTTAAATTTTTATGGCTTCACAGTGGGAACGTTTATTAAAAAATAGAGGGGTTTGGCTAGGTTCTTTTACTCAATTTTCTCCTAGGGGAGAGTTTATCAAAGATACCCCCACAGAAATAAAACTAGAGGGATTAAATGAAGATAAAACCATTCGTTTAACCGTAACAAGGCTAGGGCAAGACACTCCACCCCATATCAATGAGTTTACTTACCTTAACCGTAGTATATTCCTTTTTGAAGAAGGGCATTTTTCTAAGGGAAATTTACAATTTAGTCCTTTTTCTAGCTTTGGGGCTGAATTTGGTTTTTGTAAGGGCCATCGTCGTTTACGCATGGTACAGTTGTTTGATAAAGAAAGCAACTTTGAACAAACAACCCTAATTCGAGAATTTAGGGCAGATACCCCCAAACAAGAAAATCCTCCCCTCTCCCTAAATCAACTCATCGGCGAATGGCAAGGGGAAGCCGTTACCCTATATCCCGATTGGCGTGAGCCTGAAAAATACCCTACTCGCTTAATATTAGAAGAAACAGGCAACCAACTAAAACAAACCTTAAAAACCCCTCACCTAGAATTTACCTCCAGCGCAGACATAGAAGAAAATGCTCTCACCTTTTCCGAAAGGGGGCAAGACATTAGAAGCCTACTATTACCTGATGGGGCATCCCTCACCGTGCCATTAAAAATTATCCATCGCCAACCTTTTTTCTTGGAGTGTGGTTGGTTAATTGAGCCTAATCAGAGATTAAGAATTATTCGCCGTTATGATGAAACAGGAGCTTGGAAAAATGTTACTTTAGTCACAGAATTTAAACAATCGTAAGCAACAAAAAACCACCCCTAATTCCATAGTAGATAGCGGTGGTTTATCAGTCACAAAAGATCAACTTTGCTAGGTTATTAGTCTTGATCTTTATTCTCTGTATTGTTAGACTGCTCATTAGAACTACTAGAACTGTTATAATCCCTTCTTTTAAACTTAGAATTAAAACGGGTAGTTTTTTTTCTAAATTGACGAGCGTAAGCCTTATTACGTTCTGCTTTTTCCTTTTTAGGATTGCTTTTAGCCATTCTTTCCTCTTAAATAGTATTTTTTTTCTTTGATTTCCCATCTAATTAACTGAGAAATCAAAAGTTGGATTATAGGGTTTTAAACCATAATCAATAAAGTCTTAGGAGCGACCGCCATTTCTACGACCACCGCCACCTCTGAAAGAGTCTGTATTTTCACGAGGTCTAGCTTTATTAACTTTTAGTTCTCGACTCATCCACTCAGCACCGTCAAGGGCTTCAATCGCCGCATCCTCTTGGGTTTCGTTTTCCATTTCTACAAAAGCAAAACCACGCATGCGACCAGTTTCTCTATCAGTGGGAATATGAACCCTTGTTACTGTACCATATTCTGCAAAGACCTCATTAAGATCATCCTTGCTTACACTATAGGAAAGATTTCCTACATATATCGACATCGATTGACGAACTCCTTAAATTGTTTAGATTGTAGAGAGCAAAGATGTTATTAATGAAGCCTATCAATAAATACGAAACTATGTAACTGTAAATACTGAGTAAAATCTTATCACTAAATCTTGATTCCCTATGGTTTAGTATAACACCAAATAGAAAATTAACCATCACTTTTTTCTATGATGGTAAAAATCGATCTAAGGCGGCTTTTAGAGCTTCTATTTCTATGTCAATTGTACCATCTTCTGCAGCTCTGGTAATACATTCGCTTAAATGCTCGTCTAAAATTATTCTAGCAACCCTATCAAGGGCCCCTCGGATGGCGGCAATTTGGATAAGGACTTCTGGGCAGTCTCGATGTTCGTTAATCATGGTTTTGATGCCCCTGACATGACCTTCTATCCGTGATAGGCGATTAATAACTTTACGACGAGATTCTTCACTGTGGATATGTCCATGACTAGAATTTTTGACCTGGTGATTGTGATGATGTTCTATGCCATGATCTACTGTACCCATTTTCTTATTTTAGTCTTAATTGTTTTAAATATTTTCTGACTACAATTATAGTTAATTTAATTGTTAAGTTTCTGAAAGAGTTGGTCGGTATAGGGATTGAAACATTACATTTTCTTCTGAGAGTATTAACGATATGTTATAATTGATAGTATAATCGTAACAATTTTTAATAGAATACTAAGGAGAAATAATTTAATGGCTGGTTTATTTGGTTGGTTGAAAAGAGGAAACAATAATAATAGTTCTCAAGGAGCTTATTTTTTAGATCCTGATGACGCTAAAACCTATGGTGACATTGAATATATGCGTAAAACTAAAACTACCCGCAGAACATTTCCTAAAACTTTAGGTAGCGAAAAGGGAGCGGAATTAATTCAGGAAGTATCTTCTGAAAAAATGGTTAAGAAAACTACTTTTCAAAACCCTAATAATTTTAATAATAATACTCAAAGTAGCTTTAATTCTGTAGAGTCTTCTTCTACGGAAAGCTCTAATACTGAGTCTTCTTTTGCCCCTACCGAGTCTCAAAAACGTCGTCCTACGGATACTAATATGGATATGTTCCGTAATATGGCTAAGGGTATTAGAAAATAAATAGAGTTAGATAGTATTCGTAATTATAAATTAACTTTACTAACTATGTTAGGTGGGCGTTATAGCCCACTTTTTTATGTCCGGGTGAGTCTAATCTGAGCTAGGGTAAATATGACAGGGATAACACGGGTGTAGTTAGTGGCGATCGCCCTCCAGCCCAAATCGGCAAAAAAACAAGCCCACAAAGCGGGGCCGAGGAAAGCAAAAGCCCCCCTCACGGCGGTATAACGAGCAGTATTCACCAACATTCCCTGTTTTGCCACCTGTAAGGTAAATTGATTTTGAAAACTAGAGGCAAGGGCAACTCCCCCTTTAATTAGGCCAGTTTTTGCCACCTGATAAGTAGCAAAGTGGAGAGCAAATTGTTGGGCAATTTTTTTGAGTAACCAAGACTTTAAAATTGAACTAATGGCCACAACTCCACTACCCTTGAGAATAATTTTTAGGGGATCATGTTGTAACCTTAAGGGTAAAGGCTCAGGGGTGTTAGAATCAGCTAAAGATTTAATAACTTCATTACGGATAGAATTTTGCTCTTGGGCGGGTAATTTTGCCCATGCTTTTTGTAACAAATGTAAAAAAATCTCCGTTTCAATGTCAATGGTTGCCATGGATACACCATAGGGAATTTTAAGATAACGGCAAACTTGGATTAAAATTTGTCGGTAGGATACTTGGTGGCTACGACGTTTTAAAACTGTTACTCCATCGGCGGCTAAAAAACGAAATCTTTGCTCAATGGTATCTAACCAAAAGGGTAAATCTTGGCTTTGAACATCAATGGGGGCAGGGGTTTGTAGATAATCAATGGGGTTGAGACGACGACAAAATAAGATATTAGTCAGTTGTTGCAATTCTTCTTCCGTGGCTACTTCTAAAGCGCTTCTAAATTCGTCTACCATAGTAATTAGTAATTGATAATTGATAATTGATAGTTGATAATGAAAGTTAATAAAGTGTCTTTTATTGCTTACACAACCTTTGATTATTTTTATGTTAACCACCCAAGAAGCCTTTGATATTATTATCGATCATGTTAAACCTTTAGAAGAGATTGAAACAATTAATTTAAGTCAAGCCTATGGTCGTATTTTAGCTCAAAATGTTTATTCTCCTAATGATTTTCCCTACTGGGATAATTCGGCGATGGATGGTTATGGGGTGCGGTGGGAAGATTTAGAAAAAATAAAAGATGGTGAAGAGGTTTCTTTAGAAATAGTTGAAGAAATTCCTGCGGGTTATGTACCCCAAAAGAAGATTAAGGCTAATCAGTGCGCTCGTATTTTTACGGGGGCGATAATGCCAGAGGGGGCAGATAGTGTGGTGATGCAAGAGAAAACCCAAAGAGATGGTAAGTTTGTGAAAATCCTTGAACCTTGCCCAAGGGGTAATTTTGTTAGGAAAAAAGGTTCTTTTTATGGGGCAAATGATGGTTTATTACCTGCAAATGTGAAAATAAGTCCTCCTGAAATGGCTATTTTGGCAACGGCTCAATGTACGGAAGTGGCTGTTGTGCGATCGCCCTTAGTTGCTATACTATCCACAGGAGATGAACTAATTACTCCCTATGAAACCCTCAGTAAAGGGAAAATTATCGATTCTAACCAATATCTATTACATAGTTTTGTTAGCCAGAATGGTGCTATTTCCGTTCCTATGGGCATTGTACCCGATGAAAAGGAAAAATTAGAAGGGGCGATCGCCTCTGCCCTCGAAAAAGCCGATTTTGTGCTATCCACAGGGGGAGTTTCCGTGGGGGAATACGACTATGTCAAGGAAATATTGCTTAAATTAGGGGGCAAAATATTGATGGAAAAAGTAGCCATCAAACCGGGTAAACCTCTTACCGTAGCTATTTTCCCCGACAATAAATTATACTTTGGTATCCCAGGTAATCCTGTTTCTACCATGGTGATATGTTGGCGTTTTTTGCAAAGTGCCATTTCTAAACTATCAGGAGAAACAAACTATTATTTACCCCAAATTGTCGAGGGTATTTGTCAAGAAAATCTGAAGGCAGAGGAAAAAAGGGAATGTTATCTATGGGGCAGGGGGAATATTGTTGAAGGGCAATATCATTTTAATCTTTCCCATGGGCTTCATAATTCGGGAAATTTAGTAAATTTACAACAAACCAACGCTTTAGCTATCCTTCCTGTGGGTGTTTCCCATGTTAATCAGGGAGAGAAAATTAAGATAATGTTAGTGTAATAGACTTGTGGTGAATTAAATATCTGCGTATCTCAAACCTTTATTAGATAAGGGCTAAATTTTGCAAAAAACCTATTTCATACCAAATCCGTAAATATAAATATACCTTAGTTCAATTCATTGAACCATAAACTGTTAGCCTTGTAATTCATTGCAAGACGGGGGGGATATATTCTACCATTCGGATTTAGTATCACAACAATTCTAATGTTGTCTTGGAAAGGCAAAAAAATATCAATTATCAATTATCAATTATCTACTGCCATTCCTCATTCAAAGTGCGAAAATCAAAATCTGATGCCCTCGAATGACATTCAACACAACTGGTATGGGTAACAGGGGAAGGCACTTCAACCCCCGGATGGAGAGCGAAAAAGTAACGAGATTGGGCGATAAATCTAGGTTCGGTTTCATTCACGGAAATGGGGCGAGAGTGGGTGCTTAAATATTGCCACATTAATACTTGGTTAAAACGAATAACGCCTTCAAGTCTTACGCCATAATGGTTCAATGGATTTTCGAGGATAGTTTTCCATGTGTCGCTGGGTAATACTTCTGGGGGTATGGCAATATGGCAAGTTGAGCAATTTTCGAGGTAGATTTCTTTTCCTACCCTATGCCTCTCGGCAACCTTATCAACGGATTTTGTCCCGATAGGGTTTGCCATTACTTTACTGGTAAGACTTCCCATGATAATGCTCCAACTGATGGTTACTATGGAGATTAAGATTAAAATATATCTTTTTTTATCTTTTTTTTGTTTCATGGGGCGATCGCACTTTACTTTAGTAGAATAATAAACTCTTATTTATCATATAGCAATTTCCGTTTTGTTAAGCTACACAAATTTTACTTGAAAGACAATAGGCAAGAGGGAATCAAAAAATGTATCTCATAATTGTAAAAAAAGCTATATTTTAGATAAATTACCCTAATTATTAAAATAATCAACTATCTCTTGAGCAATAATTTCAGTGCCATCTTTTTCTAATTTTTCGTTAGTTAAAGGAGGATTTAATTCCTGTTTTAAAAAACTCCAATTCGACTCAAAAAATTGTTTATTATTTAATATTTGATGATAGCTATATTTTTTTAAACCTTCCATTAGTAAAGCCGTTTCCGCAAATCCCTGTCGATCTAAAACCATCAAAGGTATGTCCAATCGCATCGCCTCTGCAAAAGTGCTATAGCCAGGTTTAGTCATAATTCTTCCACATAAAGGCATAAAATCCACAGGACGAAGATAGGTGTCTGTTATTTTTAATAAATTTGGTAAATCAGGAGCTTTTTGATCAAAAGTAATAAATTGCCAATCAGGAAAAATATTCAAATTCTCATAAGGGATAGATTGTAAACCAAGTCCTCCAAAACTTAATAAAACCGTTTTTTCTTTTGGCTTACTAAGATTAAATTTATGTCTTAATTCTTCTTCCCCATAACGAGGATTTCCCCCTGTTAAGCCCATATCTTCTTTATGGTTAAAACTGCTCATTTCTTCGTGCATAGGTAGGCGGAAGAGGCGATCGCACTTACCATAACAAGACTTCAACCATGATACTATAGACTTAAAATCATCTCCCCAAGGACGATAAATAAAATCCCAACCAAAATTACTCATCATCCAACAAGGAATCTCTGCTTTTTGAGCAACTTCCGTCACCATAGCAGGAATATCAGCAAAGATTAAAGAAACCCCATTAACCCTGATAAATTCCACCTCCCCCGCCACAATTTGCCCCTGTCGTTGCCGAAAATCATTCATCTTGGCAAGGGTAGCCCCCAAATCCATCTGGATACTATCCTGTTGAATTACCCCAATATCAAACGCCCTAGGACGATAGATAAAATCCCCATCAATATAAGACTCCAACAGCCAACGGGGCGCCGTCGTCACCATTACCAATAAAATCTCAGGATTTATTTTTTGTACCGCACTAGCTACCGAAGCCATACGCACACAATGACCAAAACCATGATTAGTAATGGCACAATATAATACAGGCCGTGACATAAATAAAAATTAAATAATCAACACCAAATTGTAACTCACAAAACAACTATTTCTTGGTTTTTACTCCCAATTTTCTAAACACCTTATCAATAAAAGTCGGGGGAGGATTATAAGGTTTAGGTTTCCCCACGAATTTTGGCATCTTTTCAGGTTCATGTAAATAACGATAGTGTAAGAAAATATCACGGTAAGGAAAATCAAGATTTTCCCCTGCACATAGCCTCGTAAAGACACTAGAAGGCACTCCAATATAGTGCAAGTAAGTTAGTCTAACTCCTTTGTCGTATAGCAGGTTATCTTTATATTCAAAATGAGGAGATGTTACGGAATTTCCCGTTTTTTGTTCGGGGGGTAATTCGAGAGCTAAATTATATATAGATTTCTGCGATGTCATTGCCATATAATTTAAGACGGATTGATTGGGTGCACCTAAATAAAGTATCTCTGCATCACCAGAGCCAAGATTTTGAAGAATTAAATCCTTATCTTGCTCAGAAAAAATACCTTTATTCCCAGCAAAACAGCCTGAACAAAAAATATTTTTTCTAATCTTTGACTCTGAAAAAACTTCAAATAACTTATCACTCTTAACATTAAAAATATGAGAAACATCTTTATGTTGAAAATCATAAATAACTAAATCATGACTGTTTAAATTATCAAAAAATAAGTTAACCGAGTTAAGAGTTAAAACGTCAGCATCAAAATAAATAAATTGATCAAATAATCCTAAAGAGTCAAAAGCAAAGTAGCGGTGATTACAACTTATTCTATAAACACCTTTAATACCTTCATTTTTCCACAAATCAAAAGCCGTAGGATGAGCCTTCCAAACTTCTTGAGAAAAATGTCTCCATGGTTCAAATAAAGTAAAATCATCAATTAATTCAACATTGGAAAAGCGTTTAATTTCTTTTTTCACATTAGATAATTGATCACTATACGCAATCACCGCAACAGGAATATCCCCTATATTTTTCCTTATACTATTTAAAAGAGCAATGAGTTGATCTACGACAACATCATTAGCTAATGTATAAATACCTTTCATAATAATAATTTTTTATTCAGTTAATATTGGTTTAGTGTTTCTGGAAAATATTCTTGAACTATGTCATAACAATAGAACATTATTCTATCTTTAACAAAATAATCTGGTAGGTTTTCAATAATATTTATTTTATTTTCATTTTTATTTTCATGTCTGGGAAGCAAAGTATTCGGATTTATATTTAAAAATTCAGCTATTTGTGGTCTTGAATTATTTAGCTCATTTGTTTTTAATAGAAGGCATGGATTCCAATCGTTTCTAACAGAACAATTCTATCTTTTAAATGGGAAGATTGGTGTCAATCGATACAAGTTAATTATAATCCTGTGAATATTAGTAGAATATATGACCTATCTTCAAAATCAGATATGCTGTATATTTTCAGATGGCTGAAATATGAAATAAATCAACAAATAGGAGTTAATAACTTCAGAAAAATAATTAAAAATACTAGACCTAATTTAAGTAACGAAAATTTGATAGAAAACTTAACTCAGCAATTAGAAGAAAAATTAGATTTGTTGAAAACAGATTTTAATCATTAATATTTTTCATTTGATTGACTATATAATTCTTGTTTTTGAATAGTTTGAATCTTAAATATAGTTTTCTTGTGTATTGAATTCTCTTATTATTTAATTTATCCACCACTTTATTCCACAATGTTTTCTGTTGATATTCTATATTTCTTTGAATGCTAAGATAATATTCTAAATTATCAATGGTTTCTTTTCCCTGTTGTTTATTGTAAATCTCAACTCTATCTTTAAACACTTTAATTTTTTTTTCATGGTCATATATGACGTTAAAGTTTGCTTTTGCGGCAGCGACACCTATGATATTACCCTCACCATCATAAAATCCTTGACTTTCAAAATACTCGGCTAATAATTGCCAATATCGCAAAAATTCCTCAGTATTCTCTGATTTAGTTACATAAAAGAAAAATTCATTGATAAATTTGATACTCTCTATTTTTAGATTTAATAATTTACATATTTTTTGAATATGATTAAGTCTTGATTTTTGTTTTTCCTTTTTTGAGGATTCTTTTCTTGTATTATGCTTAATAATGCTATAGCAACTATAAGCAACAATGCCTTCTAAAAAGTTTATTTGCTCTGGTACAGTATCGATAATTCGCATATCAGCATCAATAAAAATACAGGAGTTAAATATTTTTAAAGATTCTTCAATAACTAAGCGTTTATCGTTATATAGTTTGATACTAATAGGGGTATATTGTTTGGCTATTATATTCTTCTGATTTTGAAAAAAGTTACTTTTATCTGTGAGGACAACAAATTTAATTCTTGGAGCATATTTATCTATATCCTTTGCCAATAATAAAGCTAGTTTTCGATATTTTTCTCCGACGGCTAAAGTACAAAAACAATAGTTTTGTTGTTTATTCATCGTTATCAATGATAATTTTTTCAGTCATAAATAAAAGGTAAGCAATACTATGATCACTTACCCTTCAGATTATATAGTCGTTATTAAATTTTGATTATGGCGCGAGCGCATTTCCCCGTAGAAGACTACCAATGGTTTTAGCTGTAATTTTAAGCTGAGTTAAAGGATTTGCAGGTACTACGGTTTTGTAGAGGTAGCTATCGAAGGTGATTTTTTGTACATCAATATCGGCACACATTTCCACAAAGGCTTCACGGGTAGCATCACTACGATAGAAAACTCTTTGTAAGATGTCTAATACTAAATAAGTAGTACCATATTGTTTATCCCATTTTTTGAGGTAGGTTTTTAAATCCGCTTCGGTGGGTACTCTTTGACCATTATTGCTGGTTTCTACAATCACCTCAGCACACATTCTGGCACTCTTAGCGGCGAAGTAGATACCTTCCCCAGAGGATTTGGTAACGGTACCTGCAGCATCACCCACAAGGGCTACTCTGCCCACTACACGACGGGGGCGAGGATGTTCGGGAATGGGGTGAGCTTCTACTTTGATGATTTCTCCCCCCTCAAGGCGTTTGGCTGCTCTCTGACGGATACCGGCTTGTAAGTCTTTAATCATGGATTGGTTGACTTTCATGGTACCTGTACCGACGGCAACGTGATCATATTTAGGAAATACCCAAGCATAAAAGTCGGGAGATACATCGTTACCCACATACATTTCGGCTAATTCGTCATAGTATGCCATTTTGTCTTCAGGGAGTTTGATTCTTTCCTGAAAGGCGATCGCATAGTTGTAATCCCCTGCATCAATGGCTTTAGCCACACGGGAATTAGCACCATCAGCACCGATGACGAGATCAACTTTAAGGGTTTTCATTTCCCCTTGGGCGCTACCGTTGGAGTGATCTGCATAGTGGAGGGTGTAAGGGCTAGTATCATTGTCGGGAATGTCTAATTGATATACCGTACCATTGATGAGGTTCGCCCCTAGTTCGGCGGCGCGATCGCGCATAAAACCATCTAAAACTTCACGGCGACACATACCAATGTATTCACCCTCTTTAAGAGTTTGACCAATATTGACCTCAATATTAGAAGGAGAAATCATTTTCATTTTACGAACCCTGCGGTCAATGATTTCAGGGGGTAAATCAAACTCATCCACCATACATAGAGGAATAGCACCGCCACAAGGTTTAGCGTTATCTAGTTTTCTTTCAAACAAATAGGTTTCAATACCCGCTTTTGCTAAAATCTCAGCTGCTGAAGATCCAGAAGGTCCACCGCCTACTACTGCTACCCGAATTGTCACGGTATTCTTGCTCCTAAAATTTATATTTTTTATAAATTGCTTATTCTATCTATTATAAAAAGGTAAAGGACAATGTCCTCTCTTTTGATAAATTTTTCCATATTGCAACAGTCCTTAACAAAGAAAGCAATATTTCTTAACATTTCTCAGGTACGACCATAGTTAATTCATGAGGTTTGGAAATGGGAAATGGGGAAGATGCAATGGCTTTTGTTTTAGTTGATTTGTACTGTTAGCCTAGTTATTCATTCTCAATTATCCATTATCAATTATTAACTATACCGATCTAATAATGCCTGTAACCCCCCCTGAAAACCAGAGCCAACAGCGTTGATACGCCACTCTTCATTCTGGTAATATAACTCAGCCATGATAACAGCAGTTTCCACGGAGAAATCTTCGCTCAAATCGTAGCGTAATATTTCTTCTTTGGTTTGTACATCCACTAGGCGGATGTAGGCGTTATTTACTTGACCAAAGTTTTGTTTTCTTTTATCGGCCTCATAAATAGTAACCGTGACTACAATTTTTTTGACATCGGGGGGAACTTTTCTTAGGTCAACGATTAATCCCTCATCATCCCCATCCCCTTCTCCTGTGCGGTTGTCTCCCAAAAGTTTAACGGAGTGATCTGAATCGGGACTAACTAGGTTATTGTAAAAAATAAAATGTTTATCTGAAACGATTTTTTCATTACTCCCTAGGAGAAAAACAGAGGCATCGAGGTCAAAATCCCCCCCTGTATCGGTGGTATTTACATCCCAACCTAGTCCGATAAAACCAGCGACTAGGCTAGGTGCTACTTTTGTTAATGAAATTCTTTGTCCTTTTTCCAGTGAAATACTCATAGCCATGAAATTTAGTGATATTGTTAATCAATTATCCCCCGAAAATCACAGTTTGAATGATAATCCAAATCTTGATCCCGAAGTTGTCTGTATTACAAGGATTCAAGAGGCGATCGCCCATAGTCTAAGTTACATTGAAGGAGATAAATTTGCCAGATTGCTAGCCACTACCTCCGCATCAGCCCTTATTTTACCATCGGATAAGAACTTACAAGAAGAAGCAACCCATAGAGGTATCGCTTGGTTATCATCATCCTATCCTCGCCTCACCTTCGCCCAAGCCATTGAACTTTTTTATCAACCCTATCAGCCCGAAACCAAAATTCACCCCAAAGCCGTTATTGCAGATGGGGTAATCATCGGTAAAAATGTCGCCATCGGCGCCAACGCAGTTATCTCGGAAGGGGTTAAATTAGGAGATGATGTGGTAATTCATCCTAATGTAGTAGTGTATCCTGAATGTGTAGTGGGCGATCGCACCGAGCTCCATAGTAACTGTAGTATTCATGAAAGAACACAAATTGGAGCAGACTGCGTAATTCATAGCGGAGCCGTAATTGGAGCCGAAGGATTCGGTTTTGTCCCCGTACCCCAAGGATGGTACAAAATGCCCCAGTCAGGGTATGTCATCCTAGAAGATAGAGTAGAAATTGGTTGTAATAGTACAGTAGATCGCCCTGCCCTAGGAACAACCAAAATAGGAGAAAATACAAAATTAGATAACCTAGTCCACGTAGGACATAACTGCCAAATCGGTAAAAGTTGTGCCTTTGCAGGACAAGTCGGCTTGGCTGGGGGAGTTGAGATAGGTAATAGAGTTATTTTAGGAGGACAAGTGGGCGTAGCGAATCAAGCCACCATTGGCGATGGAGCCAGTGCTTCTGCCCAAACAGGAATTTCTAGCAATGTCAAAGCAGGAGACGTGGTTTCTGGAACACCCTCCATGCCCCACCATATTTATTTAAAATTAGCCGCTATTTACAAGCATATTCCTGATATGTATAAGTCTTATAGGGATCTAAAAAGAAAAAACCATAAATAGATTTTAAATCCGAAGGCTTCATAAAAAAATTAATCCCCATTTTCCTTACCCTCCTATCTTCCTGATAACCTAACTGTCTGAGGGTGGGGAAAACCTACCCTATTTTGTTTCAAAAATTAGTGGACATAGTGAAATTTATTTGCAATAATGAGGATAAGTCAAAAGTTATTGCTAATAATTAGCAGGAAGAAGTAATGTACGTTTGTATTTGCAATGCCGTTACAGAGAAAGATATTCACAGAGCCGTGAAACAGGGCGTATCCTCCATTGACCAACTATCTGAACATACTTCCGTCTCCCTCCGTTGTGGTAGTTGTCAATCCCGTGCCTGTAAAGTTTTAGAAACGGCCCTATCCAACGCTGCCGTTAGGTAGAAACAACTAATAAAAATTATTAGCGATATTAATTCCATAAAAAAACAAGGAACAGAAGTCCCTTGTCAAAGCAAAAAGTTTAATAATTATTTTTGGCGGATGGTAACACCATGTAAGTCGCTATGTTCACTACCTTGATAATTATGACCCCCAAGAATGGAAGCTAGACTTGCAGTATCTTCAGTGTTAGAACTCCGTAAAACAGAGACTAAATGACCAGAAGCACCATTATTATCTAACTGCACCACTCCCACCCCTGGGCAACTTCCTTGGGAAGAATGGGCAACCGATACGGGAATAGCACCACGAAAAGCTACGTATAAATATTTGCCGTCGGGGCTTTCTTCCATTAAATCAGGGGCTGGATCATTTTTAGGTAAATCCCCATCATCAGTAATAGAAGCCATGGCACAAGCTCCCACTCCCCTTCCTAGCCCATCTTTAGAGGTTAGATCGTAGGATGTATGCTCAAGGGTTTCGGTGTTGAATACTTCAATGGTATTTTGAATACGGTCTGTATTATGTATGTAAGAGCCATCAACGGTTCTCGCCATACCATGATTGTCATGGCGGGTGGTAACTCCGGGTAGTTGTCCGCTTTCGTTGCTGGTTTCCCCTGTAGTATTGCCATTGGTAGCGGTGTTATTTTTATCTTTATAGACTACTTCTGGCTCAGGGGTATTAGGAAGATTGGGGGTTTGTCCAAAGGCAGAGTCATCAAGGGTATAAAGACTGAGGGTTGATTGGGTAGCGCCTGCATCGGAAGCTGAAACCCCTGCATTTAGCCAAATTTTGTTGTTAGCTTCGATACCTCCACAACCAGCACCATTAAGAATTTGGTTATCGTATTCTCCCACGATTTCCATGGGAGTTTTTTCTGTATTGGCAACTAATAAGCCTCCCCCTGCAAGGGTTATATAGGCGTGGTTAGAGCTGGAGACGATGGGGCAGATGATGAGATTATTGGTTCTACCCCCTAGATCAGCATTTTTGTCTTCCGCACAACCGTTTTCTTTACATTTACCATTGGGGGTTAAGTCTGCCATGGCACTGCCTTCATAGTTACCTGTAATTTCGCCAATTAGTTCATGGTTATGACCATTTTTGCCATGGTAAACGGTGGCAGGGGCAGTAACTTCCATCCCTTTTCCTACTCCAAGGGAGGCGGTTTTATTGTAAATGGCATTGGTGATTTTACCCTGTGTATCTCTGGTAATGTCGATACGTTCTAGTAATTTACCATTGAGGTTTGCCACTAATAGGGCGCTACCATCATTATTCCAGAAGGACATATGCACAGAACGTTCGGCTGGACTACCATTGGTGCCAGTGACTCGGAAAAGGGCGATCGCCTCTTTAGTCTCCCCATCCATAATTCCCACATAACCACCCCCCGGGGTAAAGAGGTTCACATTGAGATATTTATTTTGAGGATCAGTAATCATACCGTGTAAACGACCAAAACCGGGTAAATCGGCGATGGTTTGTCCTGTGGCTCCATTTTCGTCATATTCGGCGAGGGTGGAAGGAAAAACAGCATTTACATCACAAGGGCCATCCCCGGCTCGGTTATTGCCATCACAGCCAAGGGGTTGTGCTTCGATACCAGATTCGATTTGTTTTTCGATGTCTTTACTATCCCAAATCCAAATCAATCCCCCATGGGTACCAACGGTTTCAACGCCAACCACAGAGTTTGATTGATCTGAACCCCAGACTTCATAGCCTATGTCGTCCATAGCAAATCCCTGATAAACTATCAATAGGGTAGTGGCGATCGCAATTAACCCCAGATTTATTCCCCGAGGAATAATCCTAAATTTTTCTAACATATAATTTAAATAGGTAGTAAGTAATAGTTAACCTGTGAAGTGGTGACTACTAAGATTAAAGTGTAACTTTTACCAATTGTCGATTTTTAGTGGTCAATTGTCAATTATTTATTATTAACAATCGTTAACCTTTTTCTCTTAGGAATTATCTCCCTCGATACCGACCAATATTCACAGGCTTGATTCATGTTATATTTCATCAAATCCATGGCTGGAGTGTCTAACCTTATAGTCTCTAACTCCTGAATATCTATCCCTAAATTTTTAATCACTTCATCCCCCAATACCTTAGCAAACAAAGGAATTACCGCATTACCAATTTCTCTAAAACCATGCCAAATAGTCTCATGAAACAAAAACCAATCAGGAAAAGTATGTAACCGTGCGGCCTCCCTGACGGTAATACAACGGGGTTGTTGATAATGAATGGGGCGTGGTGCCGTATGGGCGCCCTTATCCCTTCCTGTACCCGCTCTGAGGGTATTACATAGCCCCGTAGGAGAGAGTTTGAGAAAACGACTTACTTGATCTTTTTTGCCCATGGATACCGATTGAAAACGCTGTTGTGATTTTTCTGTATGTTTTGAACCCACATGGTTATAAACCAGATTATCTCTTTCACGGTGATGGCACAGAGTATATATGCCTTGGGGTTGAAGGGCAAAATTTCCTCTAAATCCTGAGTAGTCTAATTTTTCTGTTTCAATACCTTGATTTACCCCTACAAAAGCAGAAATAAAGTTCAAATCGGCGATCGCACTTTGTACATCATTAAATTCCCCTGTTTCCGTCGGATATTCAAGGGGCATAACATCTTGACGACTACCCAACAAAATTAGACGTTTGCGCCGTTGAGGCGCCCCAAAAACACTGGCATCCATCACCCTTGGCTTTGCCAATCCATAACCAATACTATTAAACTCCTTTATCAACTCCTGCAAAAATTGCCCATGCTTTCCCGCCAACATCCCCGGCACATTTTCAAAAATAAAATATTTCGGTCTTAAATCCTTAATCACCCTCACATACTCAAAAACTAGAGAATTTCTGGGATCATCCAATTCCCGTTTACCCATCATCGAAAAACCTTGACAGGGAGGGCCTCCTGCCACCAAATCAAGCTCTTTTCCTTGCAAAATTTCTTTTAAAACAGCGGTATCTAACTTGCTAATATCTTCACAAATGGTTTGAGTATGGGGAAAATTTAGATGATGAATCAAAGCATGGATAGGATCAATTTCTACCGCCGCCACAACATCAAATCCAGAAGCCTCCAACCCCAAAGACATCCCCCCACATCCTGCAAACAAATCAATGGCAACGGGTCTTTTTTTCAAGGGAAAATCGATAATAGATAGTTGATAATGAAAACTCATGCTCGATCCATAAAGAAAAGTATATTAATAAAACTAACAATGGGCTTAACCCCATTGCCAAACACAATAAATAAACGTACAGTTTATAAAATTTCATACCTAGGGCTTGATGAAAAAGTATTTAGGATAGATAGGCGTGGGCATCAAATCAAATACTGCAACTAAAGACTCTAGCACCCCATGAGATAAAAACGCTATGATAAATTTATAGATAATTATAAAAAAAGACCATGAAAATTATAAAATATTTAGGTCTATTAATAGGGACAGGAACAATATTTAATCTCAGTATTGTAAAACCGATTTATGGACAACAATTAAGTCAATCCTCCTCCCATAATTCCCCAATTTCATCCACTATTATTAGCTCTGATAATGTTAATCAAAACCTTATCATTACCCAAAGTAATAGCACCAATACGGGTATTAATAACCAAAATCAAACTTCAGGATATGTTTACCCCAGTAGAAGACCAGAAACCATAATTATTATTCTTCCTAATGATAATAACGGTAGTATCGATTTTTTCAACGGAAATCTAAGAAGAAACAGCAACTATTGGAGAAATAATAATATTAATCAGCCAAGAAATAATAGTTCTTCTATAACCATTAATAGTAGAAGCGTTAATAGTATAAATGTTAATCCAATTAACTTTAATAATGTTGGTGTGAGTCGAATTGAAAAAAGGTGTGTCCATAAACAATTTCAGACTATATGGGCAAATGTACACTGCAGTATGAATAGCCCTTCTTTTGAATGGAGAAATGTCTATGTTGACTAGAGCGAAAATGGTGGGCAATGCCCACCTTACCTATAGAGCAAGTTAAACTTTTATGTCTAGTATTTTTTTGTTTAAACTACCACAAAGTTAACTAATTTATTCGGCACAACAATCACTTTTTTAATCTCTTTTCCTGAGATATATTTTTGGGCAACCTCTGAATTTTGGGCAAACTGTTGTAACTCGTCTTTGCTAGCGCCCGCAGGTACGGAAATAGTACCTCTGGTTTTACCCATAATTTGGATAACGAGGGTAATTTCATCTACCGTTAAGGCTTCCTCATCTACCGCTAACCAAGATTGTAAATGCACTGATTCTGTATTCCCCAACTGTTGCCACAATTCTTCGCCAATATGGGGGGCAAAGGGGGCAAGTAAGAGGATGAGGGTTTCGATACCTTCTCGATAAACGGGGGAGTTTTTATCTTTGCTGTCTCGGAGGGCGTTGTTAAGTTTCATCAATTCGGAGACGGCGGTATTAAGTTGATAGTCACCGTTTAAGTCTTCGGTTATTTCTTTGATGGCGGTATGGATTGCCCTTCTTAAGTCTTTTTCGGTTTTACTTAGGGTATTTTTATCGATGGTTTTAGTTTGGGCTGATTGGGGATTATCGATAAATTCGTGAGTTAATGTCCAAACTCGATTGAGGAAGCGGAATTGCCCTTCTACGTCGGCATCATCCCATTCTAAGTCTTTTTCGGGGGGTGCTTTGAAAAGGATAAACATTCTGGCGGTATCGGCACCGTATTTTGATAAAACGATTTGCGGATCTACTCCATTATATTTTGATTTTGACATTTTTTCGTAAAACACCGAAAGGCGATCGCCCGTAGCCTTATCATAATAAACGGTTTCGGTTTTACCTTGTTCATTGGTTTCTTCCCTTTCTTCAATATTTTCAGGAAGAATGTATTTACCCGTCACAGGATTTTTATAGGTAATAGCCTGTACCATTCCTTGGGTTAAAAGACGTTTAAAAGGCTCATCCACATTTACCAAACCCCTATCCCTAACTACTTTGGTAAAGAAACGGGAATAAAGAAGATGTAATATGGCGTGTTCAATACCTCCTACATACTGATCCACCCCCATCCAATTGTTCACCCTATCAAGGCTGAAAGGCTCATTTTCGTTGTTTGCGTCGGTGTAACGAAGAAAATACCAAGAAGAATCAATAAAGGTGTCCATGGTGTCGGTTTCTCGTTTGGCAGGAGTACCACAACTAGGACAAGGCACATTAACCCAGTCTTCCATCTTAGCGAGGGGAGAAGGTCCACGACCAGAAAATTCTACTTGTTCAGGTAATTTTACAGGTAAATCCTGATCGGGTACGGGTACTGTACCACAATTAGGGCAATGGATAACGGGAATAGGACAACCCCAATATCTTTGACGGGAAATTAACCAATCACGGAGACGGTATTGGATGCGCTTTTTACCATAGCCTTGATTTTCGGCAAATTGAATTACCGCATTTTTCCCCTTAACCGACTGCATCCCCGTAAAGCTACCAGAGTTAATCATGGTCCCTGCTTCGGTGTAGGCTTCTAAGAAGCACACATCACCGTTATCGGCATCATCGGGTAAAATAACCACTTTGATGGGCAAATTATTTTCCTTGGCAAATTTAAAATCCCTGACATCGTGGGCTGGTACTCCCATTACTGCCCCTGTACCATATTCATATAGTACATAGTTGGCGATGAGGATAGGAATTTCTTCCCCTGTAAAGGGATTGATGGCTTTTCCTCCTGTGAAAACTCCTTTTTTGGGTTTATCATCGGCGGTGCGATCGATTTCGCTTTCGGTGCTAACTTCTTTTATAAAGGCTTCTACGGCTTCTTTTGCGTCGGGGGTGGTGACGAGGGGGGTTAAAGGATGTTCGGGGGCTAGTACCACATAGGTTACACCATAGACGGTATCGGGGCGAGTGGTGAAGACGGCAATTTTTTCATCCTTATCAATGACAGGAAACTCGAGGTAAGCCCCCACAGATTTACCAATCCAGTTTTCCTGCATGGTTTTCACCCTTTCTGGCCATCCTTCGAGTTGGGATAAATCTTCTAAAAGTTGTTCGGCATAGTCGGTAATTTTGAAAAACCATTGTCTTAATAGTTTTCTTTCTACCTTTGCCCCACTACGCCAAGAATAACCATCGCCATCTACTTGCTCATTGGCTAAAACCGTTTGGTCAATGGGATCCCAGTTTACGGCGGCTTCTTTTTGATATGCTAATCCTGCTTGATAAAATTGTAAAAATAACCACTGTGTCCATTTATAATATTCGGGAGAACAGGTAGCCACTTCCCTATCCCAATCGATGGATAGTCCTAGTTGTTGTAGTTGCGATCGCATCTGTTCGATATTTTGAAAAGTCCAAGTAGCGGGAGGAATCCCCCTATCAATGGCGGCGTTTTCGGCGGGTAAACCAAAGGCATCCCACCCCATAGGGTGTAAAACTCGATGCCCTCTCATCCTTTGAAAACGGGCAATTACATCGGTAATTACATAGTTACGCACATGGCCCATATGCAACTTCCCAGAGGGGTAGGGAAACATGGAAAGGGCGTAAAATTTTGGTTTATCGTTATTTTCTTCGGTTTTATATAGTTGGTTTTCTGTCCATTGCTGTTGCCATTTACTCTCTACGTCACTGGCCTGATAAGGAGATTGCATAATCTATAAATTGAAATTAACTATAATTCTTTCATTTAATCAATCTTTTATCTTACATCAGTTCGAAGATGTCCTTATCCCCATAGAAAATCCTTAAAAATATCTCATTAAAATAAAACTTGACATAAAAATTTTAAACTGCGATAATAATAGTTTGTGTGAAGTTTAGCACTAAAAAACTCTTGGCTAACGTTATTATAATAGGCGCCCAGTGGGGCGATGAAGGAAAAGGAAAAATCACGGATTTACTCAGTAAATCAGCGGATGTCGTGGTGCGTTCCCAAGGGGGCGTAAATGCAGGGCATACTGTGGTCGTAGATGGTCAAACCTTTAAGTTACATTTAATCCCTTCAGGGATATTATACCCTGATACAGAATGTATTATCGGTTCTGGTACTGTGATAGATCCGCAGGAATTATTGGAGGAAATTGATCAATTAGTTGATCTTAATGTTTCCACTGACAATTTATTTATCTCTCAAACTGCCCATGTGACGATGCCTTACCATCGTATCTTGGATCAAGCGGCAGAGGATAGAAGAGGTAAGTTTAAAATTGGGACAACGGGCAGAGGCATTGGCCCTACCTATTCTGATAAGGCGGAAAGAATCGGCATTAGAATGCTTGATTTGATTAATGGCGATCGCCATCCCGACAAATTAGAATGGACGATTAATTACAAAAACGCAGTCCTCGAAAAACTCTATGGTTTACCTCCCCTAGACCCTCAAAAAGTCATCAAGGAGTACCTAGGTTACGCTGAAAGACTACGTCCTTTTGTCATTGACAGTTCTTTAAAAATCAACCAAGCCGTAAGAAGTAAGAAAAATATCTTATTTGAAGGGGCACAAGGGACACTACTTGATCTCGATCATGGTACATATCCCTATGTAACATCCTCAAATCCCATTGCTGGGGGAGCTTGTGTTGGTGCTGGAGTAGGACCTACCATCATTGACCGCATTATTGGTGTTGCTAAGGCTTATACCACCCGTGTAGGCGAAGGGCCTTTCCCTACGGAGTTAGAGGACGAAATTGGTATTTTATTGGGCGATCGTGGTTCAGAATTTGGTACTACCACAGGGCGCCGTCGTCGTTGCGGTTGGTTCGATGCTGTCATTGGTCGATATGCCGCTAGGATTAATGGTTTAGACTGTTTGGCAGTTACTAAATTAGACATCTTAGACGAATTACCAGAAATTAAAGTATGTGTAGCCTATGAAGTAGATGGAGAAACCATCACCGAATTACCTACCCATGCCAATCAATTTGCCCGTTGTAAGCCCATCTATGAAACCCTACCCGGTTGGCAAGCATCCACCACGGAATGTCGTACCCTAGAGGAATTACCAGAAAATGCTTTAAATTATCTTAAATTTTTGGCAGATTTAATGGAATTACCCATTGCCATCGTTTCCCTTGGGGCAGGTAGAGAACAAACCATTATTGTGGAAGATCCTATCCATGGACCTAAAAGAGCTTTACTTAATGCCAGTGTAAATCCTCTCCAACAGTCTTAAAATTAAAAGTATATTTTGGTTATTATTAAAATTGTTCCAAAATTAACCCCCAATCAAATTGGTTAGGTAAATTATCAAAATATAAAATTTATAATTAAATTCGGTAAAAAAAATGCAAGTCACATTAGAATGTAACACCAGACCTGAAGGCTCTAAACCAAGAGCTTTACGTCGTGAAGGGAAACTCCCTGCCAACTTATACGGCCATAGTGGTTCTGAAGCTATTTCTTTAGTTTTAGGTCACAAAGAGGCGATCGCCCTTCTCAAAAGCGCTTCCATCAACAACACTTTAGTAGAAATGACTATTCCTGAACTATCTTGGAATGGTAAAGTATTAATCAGAGAAGTTCAATCTCATCCTTGGAAAAGAACTCTACACCACATTAGTTTCTTCTGTCCTTCTGGGGAAAATCAGGTAGAGGTAGTTGTTCCTGTGAAAATTGTTGGAACTTCTATCGGTATCAAGAAGGGGGGTATCATGGAACAAATGGTGACGGAGGTTAAAGTTCGTTGCTACCCTGATAATATTCCTCAATTCCTAGAAATGGATATTAGTAAGGTTGATATTGGTAAAACTTTCCAAGTAGCGGACTTAGTTTTATCTGAGGGAATTAATGTTTTAGATGATCCTAATAAAAACATCATCGGTATTGTAGCACCTCGTAAGAAAGGTTAATTTTAATTAGTTTTTCTTTCCTTAAGCCTCTCGAAGTTATTTCGGGGGGTTTTTTTGTGAAAGTCGTAAAAATGATAAGTTATTAACATTGGTTGTAATATAAAGAACTTTAGTAATGAAAAATATTTTACTTTGTACTGATGGATCTAGCTATGGAGAAAATTCTTATAAATATACTGCATGGATAGGAAAGAGATTAGGAGCACAGGTGAATATTTTATCGGTGACAGATAATCGGGCCCAGAGCAGTGCTTCTCAGGGAAATTGGAGCGGTAGCCTTGGTTTAGGTGCTTCTGATGATTTATTACAAAAACTGGTAGAGTTGGACCATGAGAGAAACAAGTTAAATCATGTACGAGCAAAGGTGATTTTGGATCATGCCAAGGAGGTTTTAAGGCAGGAAGGAATAGAAAAGGTTAACTCTATCCATAAAACTGGTTTTTTGGCTGATTCTGTTAGGGATGTGGAGGAGAAAATTGATCTAATTGTGTTGGGTAAGAGGGGAGAAAATGCAGATTATAATTCGATTCACCTAGGGGCAAATTTGGAGAGAATAGTTCGCTCTAGTAGTAAACCTTGTTTGGTTACTCCCCGGGACTATATTTCTATTGACAAAGTTTTAATTGCTTATGATGGTAGTGCCACAGGGGGCAGAATTTTAGATTTTTTGGTTGATTGTCCTTTTATTAAGGATTTAGATATTCATTTGGTGATGGTGACTAAAAATGAAAAGGATGAGGATGCTCACTCTAAGCTACAAGGGGCTTCTACTTTGTTAACAAATGCTGGGTTTAATGTTCAATGTTCTTTATTGAAGGGAAATGAAGAAAGTGCGATCGCCTCTTACATTGAGGAGAATAATATTAATTTGTTAATTATGGGGGCTTATGGTCATAGTCGCATTAGAAGTTTAATCATTGGTAGCACTACTATTCAGTTACTAAGAAATACTAGGATTCCAGCTTTATTGTTCCGTTAAGGTAGTGATATTAGATATGATTTTTCGTTTAGGTGGGGAATGGGCAATGGTGATAATATCTCAAATATTGATTTATTTACATAGTTCACTCCTATTTCATGATTAAGCAATACCAAAATTATTAGATTTTTTGAAAATGTTATACTTATACGGGGGCAATGGCACCCTGTTCAAGTTTTTTAATTAAGTAATTTTTTGTTTACTCTTCACCGTTGCTAGTGTTTTATGTTGGAAAACTCCCATGATTCTTTGTTGCTTGACAAAATTATTGACTATATTAATGCTTCACCACAAAAAAAGATAACTTTTGCTCAGTATATGGATATGTGTCTGTATGACAAGCAATATGGATATTATACCTCAAGGGCGATCGCCATTGGCACTAAGGGAGACTTTTTTACTTCCCCATCTATATCTTCTGATTTTGCCGAATTATTAGCTAAACAAATAGAAGAGTTTTGGCACATTTTAGGAAAACCTCAACCGTTTACCATCGTGGAAATGGGAGCAGGAGAGGGAGTTTTGGCTAAAATAATTTTAGACTATTTAAAGAAAGAAAATAACTTTTTTTATCAGAATATTGAATATTTAATTGTTGAAAAATCGGACACGTTAAAGGAAAAACAACAAAAAACTACTAAGGAAACCAATCATTATATTAAATGGCAACAATGGCAAGAGATTGATTCAGAATCCATTACGGGGTGTTTTATTAGTAATGAGTTAATGGATGCTTTACCCGTCCATCGTATTATTAAAGATGGGAATAAATTAAAGGAGATTTACGTTACTGTTAATGATGGTAATTTAGCAGAAATATATGATCAATTTTCTGATAATAAGATTGAAGATTATTTAACTATTAATCAGATTAATTTGCAGGAAGATAGTTATCCTAATAATTATCAAACAGAAGTTAATTTGTTATCCATGGAAATTTTAGAAAATATAGCCAATAAATTGAAACGGGGTTATGTTTTAACCGTTGACTATGGTTATAATGCCCAAAAGTATTATCATCCCCAGAGATACGAAGGTACTTTGAAGTGTTATTATCAACATCGTCATCATAATAATCCCTATGTTAATGTCGGCTTTCAGGATATTACTAGCCATGTTAATTTTACTGCCCTAGAGGAAGTCGGGGAAAATATTGGTTTAGGAAAAATAGGTTTTACTCAACAGGCTTTATTCTTGATGGAATTGGGTCTGGGCGATCGCCTGAACGACTTATCCAGTGGTAAAATATTATTATCAGAATTATGGCAACGAAGAAGCCAACTCCACGAATTAATAAATCCTGAAGGTTTAGGAGGTTTTGGCATCTTACTACAAGGGAAAAATCTTAGTCAAATGGAGATAGAAACCCCCCTCAAAGGTTTTAGGAATTCTTCATCTTCCATGATATTGTAAATAATCTTTGAGCAATTATCTCTGGTTTCAGAAAAGGTACATAAAATAAAATAAAATTTTTTATTAACAAATCCAAAATCAGATTAAAAAACTTCCATAGGATATTAAGTAATTTAGATTTATTATGGATCAATCCATGCTAGATCAGTTTAATATATTTTTAATTATTTTGTTTAAAATCAACCAATGTTTTATGTTTACACCAGCACTTAATCTTTCCCCATGCACTTATTATGATTGCCCCTAGTAAAGAGTCTCAACATCGCATAACCATAGAATATAATAATCATCAACATTCAATTATTTTAAATAATGAAATCTATTCTATTGGCCGTCATTCTAGCAATACTATTGTAATTTATGATTCCACTATTTCCCGTTATCATTGCACCATCTTACCCGTAAGGTATAAGGACAACAAAAATAAAAAAGTATTTTGGATTATTGACGGAGACTTGAAGGGGAATAGAAGTGCTAACGGTTTATACATTGGTGGAAAAAAGTGTTTATCCCACGAATTAAAAGTAGGGGACATTGTATCTATAGGAGGAGAAAAAGTATTATTATCCTATGATTTAATTAACTTAGATAATTATGAAGATGAAGATAAAACGCAACCTTTAATGCCCGCCTCTAATGAAGATAGTTATGAGGATGAAATAATTTCTAAAGATACATTAATAACTCCCCAATATAATGAATCTAGTCCCACTAATTTTAAGAAAGAAAGATTATCTCTCATTAAAGAAGTATTACGCTTAATTCATAATGAAAAAGAAAAATTAAACCACGGAATTATTGAAGTTAATTTAGAAGGGGTAATTACCAAAACAAATACATTTTTTGATGAAAATTTTTCTAGTCTTTTAGTAAACCCAGAAGATAACCCTTTTTTAACTAACCTTTTAGAAGAAATTACCAAAACCCAAGAGCATATTTTTATTCGAGAGGTGAATTACGATAACCATGGATATACTCAATCAGCTTATATCAAACAGAATATTATTATCAGTCACATATTTGAATTTACGAACCATAATCAAGTAGAAAAAGCCCTACAGGAAAGCGAAGAAAAATATCGGGCTGTGGTAAGACAAATATCTGAAGGTATTATGCTCATAGATCCTATCACAAAGGATGTTTTAGAGGCAAATAATGCTTATTGTAGTCTCATGGGTTATGGTAGTGAGGAAATTTTATCTCTCAAGGTTTATGATCTAATTGCCGTTGATAAGGATATTACTGATAGTATCATTGATAAAATTTACCACCATCGATTGGATTTAGTGCAGGAGTCTCTTCATCGTTGTCATGATGGTAGTTTGATTCCTGTGGAGGTAAATATTAGTATGATTTTTTATAGTGCGAAGGAGGTGGTTTGCTATGCTGTCAGGGATATTACGGAAAGGAAAATATCTGAGGAGATGTTGCGTTATCAAGCATCCCACGATTTACTGACAAGGTTGGGCAATCGTAATTTCTTTAATGAACAATTATACAGGGCGATCGCCAATGCCCGTAGTTATGAGCAAAAAGTAGCAATATTATTCATTGATTTAGATCGTTTCAAGATTATCAATGATACCCTAGGACATCATATTGGAGATCAATTTTTACAAAACGTAGCCACAAGATTACAAAAAAGTCTCAGAAATGTAGATTTTATTGCCCGATGGGGGGGAGATGAATTTACTATCCTATTATCAAATATCAAAACCAATGAAGAAGTAGCAAAGGTAGCCCAAAGAATTTTAGACAGTTTAAAAACACCCTTTGAAATTTTAGATTTTCAACTCTACGCTTACTTAAGTATTGGAATTTCTATTTATCCCCAAGACGGAGATAACCCCGATACCCTGCTAAAAAATGCCGATGTAGCACTATATCGCACCAAGGAGTTAGGAGGAAATGGGTATCAATATTATCAACCTTCTATGAATCAAAAACACACAGAATTGTTACAAATAGAAAGCTCTTTATATGATGCCCTTAAAAATCAAGAATTTGAATTATATTATCAACCCCAAATAGATATTACTCATCAAAAAATTGTGGGGATGGAAGCCTTGATTCGCTGGAATCATCCTTTTTTAGGTAGGGTAGCCCCTAATAATTTTATACCCATCGCTGAACAAACAGGATTAATTTGCCCCATCGGTGAATGGGTAATAGAAGAAGCCTGTCGCCAAAATAGGGAATGGCATGATTTAGGATATTCTTATCTAAAGATTGCGGTTAATATTTCTGCTCGACAATTTCAACAAAAAAACCTCGTTTATACCATTGCAAATATCCTCAAAAGAAATAATTTATCCCCTCAATTTTTAGAAACAGAAATTACCGAAAGTAGCATTATTCAAAATCCCGATTTAGCAAAAAAAATCTTGACTCAACTAGATGAATTAGGAATCGTCGTAGCTATGGATGATTTTGGCACAGGTTATTCGTCTTTAGGGTATTTAAAAAAATTTCCTTTTTCTAAGATAAAAATTGACCAAAGTTTTGTGCGAGAGTTAAAAAATGAACAGGAAGATTTAGCCATTATCTCCGCAGTGGTTATCCTTGGTAGGGGGATGAATTTACAGGTAGTGGCAGAGGGCATCGAAACTTCTCAACAACTTAAGCTACTGGTTGATTTGAATTGCACTACGATGCAGGGTTATTATTTCAGTAAGCCCATGAATGCAAGGGATGCGACTTCTTTCTTGAGGGGGAAATTAAAGGTTAAGGGTTAATCCATACTGTAAAGAAATATTAACCTAATGTTAAGTTTTGCCAAAAGTATCGGTGAGATCAACCAAAAATCGATTTTTTTCTGTAAAGTTATTTACAATTCTTGATGATAAAAAGGATCAATTCATTGTATAAATGACTTGTCAGTTTAGAAAAACTGAAACCATATCAAAAACACCTTTATGGCCTGAAATATAAGCAGATTAAATTAACTTGATCGGTTATGTATAAAGGCTTACAACCTTTTATTATCTACCCATTAACAAGATCTTTTTTTGATTAGTGAGATACTAATTGAATAGATACTTATGGCTACGATGTGAAGTTTTGTAACAAAACTTAAAAACATATTAATCCACACATAGGAGAAACATAAATGTCTTTAGAAAGAAGTGCTAACTTAGGCTTAAGTTTTTACGAAGAAGACAACATCATTGAAAGAAAGCCTAATGATTCTGATGAGCGCACTAACCAAATTATCAATGCGGTTTATCGTCAGGTTTTGGGTAATTCTTATGTTATGAAAAGTGAGCGATTGGTAAATGCTGAGTCTCGTTTTCGTAATCGTCAATTGACTGTCAGAGAATTAGTACGGGCGATCGCCAATTCTGATGCTTATCGTAATCGTTTCTTTGAAACCTGCCCCCGCTACCGTTTTACGGAGTTAAACTTCAAACATCTTTTAGGGCGCACCCCTGAAAATCAAGATGAAATGAGATTCCATAGCGATATTCTTGATACCTATGGCTATCAGGCAGATATTGATGCTTACATTGATAGCGAAGAATATTACGAGGCATTTGGAGATGACATCGTGCCTTATTTCCGTGGCTATAAAACCGAGAACAATCGTACTATGGTAGAATTTACCCATAGCTTTGCCATGTTGCGCGGTGTAGCTAGTAGTGATTATGGTACAAACTTAAATTCCCCTGTCATCCATAAAAACGTTTTAACCCAAACCCCCATTTCTATCAAATCTCCCTCTGGTGGTGCTGCTGGGGAAGGTTGGGCATATAAAAACACTCCCCTTGATTCTGCTACCCGTCAGGGCGTAGGTGCCGATGAAGACGGCAGAATTTTCCGTGTAGAGGTAACTGGCTATCGTGCTAAAACTTTTAATCGGATACCTAAATTCTCTCGTCCTAACAAAGTTCACATGGTTTCTTACAGTCAACTTTCTGAGTTGTATCAAAGAATTCATAAACAGGGAGCTGCGATCGCATCTATCACCCCTATTAACTAACATAGTATAACTTAAGGATAATTGATAATTAATCACAAAGAACTATTAATAGCAGTAACCAGTAATGTGGGCTGACTAAAACAAAAAAATTAAGTACCTAGACAATGAAATAGTTAAAGTATGGGGTTGCCAACTCGAAAAACTCAGTTGACGTAAAACTTTGAGAGAAATAATGACCTAGATACTAGCCGTAGGGCATACGGTAGCACAGATAAGGGACTGTGTTTAAACTGCTTGTGGACTCGTTTTGACGGGGGCATCATTAGCAATAATGATGTCTAGTTAAGAGGGGACTTGAAAGAAACAAGAATCATTCGTTACAATCTTTGATTTAACGAGGGAGTGTCAATAATTATTAGTTATCCTACTTTTTTTACCCCAATAAATTTTAATAACCAAGCACTTAAAAATTGAACGTATCATAATGAGAGTCTCGAATAAGGATAAAAAAATTACTCAATCCACAGCAATTCGTAAACTACAAACATGGATAAAAAGTAAACATCTAATTTGTAGCGGAAGTTTTTTTATCTTAGAAACCGTCGAATATTCCATGATAGAAAGGTTTGAAACCTTCATCAGAGTATTAGGAGGCACCCTCATTACCGTTGACTCTAGTAAAAGAGTATTAATCGGCAACCATCGTAAAGTAATCCTCTATCAAGCTAAAGCAAGTCTGCATACTCCTCACCATGACTTAAGGGATTATTGGAAAGAAAATGGTTGCAACTATACCTATTTTGATGAGCGCCGAGGCTTTGGGGGTGAAAGCTCTATCTTATCCCAAAGTTGCTCAATATGACGACAGGCTTCTTGGGAAGATAACTTACCATTACTATGAAGGGCTGAGATGTAACCTACTCGGTGGGTAAATTCTTGTAAGTTGCTATTAAAAAGAAATCCTTGCAAATAATCTTGTCCATGATAAGGAGTTTTTGGGCAAAGAAAATCATTTCGAGAAGTTGTGGAAAGATTTTTCATAGTTTAACCTCTATACTACTTATTTACGTTGTAAAGTTAATCTTGGATTAATCTTATCTTAACCAAGTTTTAACCTTATCTTAACCTAACACAAAAAAATATCCCACCCATGGCATCAAAACTTAATAAGTAGATGGTACATAACAAACTTGAGAAATTTCTAACCCCTACCTCAACGACTCCATTTTTTTTCAACAAGCCCTATTTACTTTCCAATACAAAAACGGCTAAAAATTCTGTCCAAAACTGACTCTGTAACTTCTTCTCCCGTAATTTCCCCCAAGGCTTGGATAGCAATGCGTAAATCGATAGTCCAAAAATCGAGGGGTAATTGATTGTTAATGGTTTCCTCTACCTGAGTTAGGGATATTTTTGCACGGGTGAGGGCAGCGCCTTGTCTTTGGTTAATGGCGATGTCTAAATCTTGGGCTTGGGTAGTGCCTATTTCCACGGAGTTGATGATGGCATTTTCTAAATCCGTAATCCCTTGGTTAATGGTGGCAGAGGTTTTAACTATCTGTTTTATTTCTGGGGGATAGTTTAAATTTTCCTTGGCAATGTCAATTTTATTAATAATCAGAATGAGGTTAAGATGTTTTATTTGTTGGTAGATTTCCTCATCTTCTGCTACCCACCCCGTTTCAGCGGAGATGGTAAAAAGCACCAAGTCAGCTTGATTCACTGCTTTTAGGGAGCGCATTACGCCGATTTTTTCTACGGTGTCTTCGGTTTCCCTAATCCCTGCGGTGTCTAATACTTGGATGGGGATACCATTTACTACCAACTGAGATTCTACCACATCCCTAGTAGTTCCGGGGAGGTCTGTGACTATGGCACGATCGCACTTACTCCAAGCATTCAACAAACTCGATTTTCCCACATTAGGGCGCCCCACAATGGCAACTTTTAAACCACTGCGCAACAATTCCCCTTGCTCTTTAGTAGCTAAAATATGTTTTATCTTCGTTAAATTTTGTTCCACATCCCCAATAATTTGCCCTTCATCGAGGGGGGGTAAATCATCCTCAAAATCAATTCTTGCCTCCACTTCTGCCAAAATATCCAAAAGATTATGGCGCATATCCCGAATGGGTTGGGCGAGTTTACCCTGTAATCCTGCCAGGGCAACTTGGGAAGCATGGGCGGATTTTGCCCCCACCATCTCGGCAATACTTTCGGCTTGGGTTAAATCAATTCTACCGTTGAGAAATGCCCGAAAACTAAACTCCCCCGCATTAGCCAACCTTGCCCCATATTCTAAGCATAATTCTAATACCTGTTGTACGGGAATAATACCCCCATGACAATGAAACTCTATCACATCTTCCCTTGTAAAGGAGCGGGGAGATTGCATATAAATTAGCAGGGCTTCATCAACCACTTTCTCACTCACGGGATTTTTGACATAACCATAGATGACTTGATGGGATTGCCATTTTGGTTTTCCTTGGGGTGAAAATATTTTCTGAGCAATTTTTAGGGCATCAATACCGCTTAATCTTACTATACCAATACTACCTTGATTTGGTACTACCGCAGAGGCGATCGCAACTATGGTATCTTGTTGAATGATGTTTTTCACAAACAAAAAGGGGAATGGGGAATGGGCAATGGTAATAGAAATTAATATTTAGGTTGGAAGTTAAAATTTTGATGTTAATTTTAAGTAAAAGTTCTTCAAAGGTGACACAACCATGATTAAGATGGACAACCAAGAATAAGTTGAAAAATAAATTTCATTATCCATTCTCAATTATCCATTATCAATTATTTACCTAGTTTTGCTCATTACGTTTAGCAAGGAAAGTTTGTAACTGACTGATAGCCACAGCACCAATATTAAAAACAGCCCAACCGGCGGCAATTCCTAGAGGTAACAATACAACAACAATTCTCCAGTCCATTTTTACTTCTCCAGTTTTTTCTTATAAATGTATTAAATTGATGTTATCGCCACGTAAAAGGGCGAATTTTTAAATTCTTCTTACTCTATGATCTCACAATAATCTGCTTTTGTCCACGGTATGAAGAAAAACTCCTATTCTATCCACCGCCTCTTGCAAAACTTCCAGAGGTTGCACGAGGGCAAACCTTACATAGCCTTCCCCTTGCTTCCCAAACCCTGCCCCGGGGGAAAGGGCTACCCCTGTTTGTTCTACTAAATCCACACAAAACTTAATAGAATCGGTTTCGTAGGAGGGGGGCAATTTTGTCCATAGATAAAGGGTGGCATTAGGCGTATTTACTTCCCAGCCAATTTTATGCAGGGCGCTAACTAAAAAATTTCGTCTTTGCCGATAAATGTCAACGGTTTCTTTTACACAGTCTTGGGATGAGGTGAGGGCTACCATGGCACCGTCTAAAATACCTTTATATTGGTTAAAGTCCACCACGGATTTTACTTGTTTAAGGGCGGTAATTAATTGACTATTACCCATGGCAAAACCGATTCTAAATCCTCCCATATTATAAGACTTGGAAAAGGTAAAAAATTCAATGGAAACTTTTTTTTCTGGGTCACTTTGTAGGATAGATGGGGGAATTTCTTTTTCAAAATAAATATCTAAATAGGGAAAATCATGGACTAAAACAAGGTTATTTTGCTCACAAAAATTGACCGCTTTTTCAAAAAAACTTTTAGGGGCGATCGCACTGGTGGGATTATGAGGATAACTTAAAATCATCATTTTTGAGCGAGATAAAATATCATCGGGAATCTCCTCAAATTGGGGTAAAAAATCATTTTCTGCTAATAAAGCCATGGGATAAATATGCCCCCCTGCCAGATATACCCCCCCCGCATGGGATGGATAACCCGGGTCTAGCACAAGGGCGTAATCCCCTTCGTTTAATACCGTTAAGGGTAAATGGGCTGTACCTTCTTGGGAGCCAATGAGGGGCAAAATTTCCGTATCAGGGTCAACTTTTACCCCAAATCTTTCTTCATACCAATCTGCTACAACTTGCCTAAATTCTAATGTGCCTCGGTGTAGTAAATAACCATGGTTAGCGGAATTATCCAAAGAAGAGGCGATCGCCTTTAAAATGTGTTTAGGAGTAGGTAAATCTGCCGAGCCTAGGGATAAGTCAATTAATTTTTTACCATTTTTTATTGCTTCAGATTTTGCCCTATCCATATCAGCAAAAACATTACTTTTTAATGGTTTAATTCTTTGGGATAATTTCATGCTTTTTTGATAATTTTAATATTTAAATTAAGTTGCTTTATCTATTATTTTCCCCTAACAAGGGGTTTAAACCCCTTGCCTAAATATTTCTCAATGTTGACAAAAAATTATTAACAAAAATTAGACAGAAGATTCCACAAACTCTTGCAACTTTTGTTTCCCAATGGCCCCTTCATGGGAGCTAACAATGTTACCATTTTTGAAGATTCTTAGGGCTGGTACCCCCTCTACTTTACAGGTTGCCACACTATCAGGACTAGCATCAACCTCTAACTTTACCACCTTAAGGCGATCGCCATAGTTATCAGCCACCCAACTAACCGAAGGAGAAACTAAACGACAAGGACCACACCAAGGCGCCCAGAAATAGGCCAAAACCGTCTCGTCAGCCTTAACCACCTCATCATTAAACTGGGAATCCTGAATTTCGATTACTTTACTCATAAATTTCTAAAAATAGGAAGGGTAAATTAAAAAGATAATCTTATCAATGGCAGACTATCTAAGATAACAGAACACCTTCTATCTTATCGCTACCATGGATTGAGAATCAACATCAAAGCAATTTAATCATGTTATTTTTCTTTATAAAAGTTTAACTAATCACACAATTAACCTTAGAGTTAAAATAATTAAATTTTTATGAAATTACTGTAATAGTAAAGTAAGATTTAAGGATAAATGTTAGAATATTAGATGCAGTATTAGGGTACTTTCATTCAATATTTAAAAATCATCTATTCTGTACTTTTAATTTAGTCTTCAGACAAGATTTTTCCAGAAAGATAAAACTATTGAGCATCTTAAGTATTATCAATTACCGAAAAAAAATATTTTCTAAATTAAGATCATCAACATAAAGTTTTGACGCTGTTTTGAAAAAATAAAATGACCGAAGAAAATATTCTTATCTACAGATTAGAGCATGAATGAAAAATCATCATACTTTGTCACAAAAAAATCATCCATCGTATCAGGAGATGTAATGGTCATGAATAAAATTTTATCAGCAACCATCAAAACTGCCCTCATATCCGCCACCGCCCTAGGGGGAATGTTATTACCCAGTGGACTAAAACCCAATGCCCCCGCCGTAGCCCAAAGTAGCCGTGCCGTGGTATATGCCCCCCCATCCAACGTCAGAGCTACCCCCAACGGTACCATTATCTGTAGTGTCAGAAATGTTAGAACCATTAATATCTACGGACAAAACAACGGTTGGTATGTAACAGACGCTTGCGGTAGAACAGGTTATATCCACCATAGCCAAATCAGTTTTCAAAATACCCATACTGGATCAGGAGTAAGGGCTGGACTGTGTTATGTTACTAATATTAGGACAGGGCAACTAGCCGTGAGACACTCTCCCGGGGGAGAATCTTTTGCTGGTTTAAATAACGGTAATACGGTTCAATATATTAGGGGTAATAGCCCTTGGTATCTGGTGACTGTGGTTAATGGCCCAAATAGTGCGGTAAATAATCGTACTGGCTGGGTAAATGCTAATTATTTGGATTGTTATTAAATAGTCAGAGTCAATGACAGAAGTTTTATTAGGAAAATCTTTACCCGAATTAACCGATTGGGTACAACAACAAGGACAACCATCCTACCGTGGAAAGCAGTTATATCAATGGTTATACCAGAAAGGGGCAAGATCTCTTTTAGATATTACTGTTTTTCCTAAACAATGGCGCGAAGATAATCAAAATCAGGACATCGGGCGATCGCACATAGACTACCACAATAGCGCCCCCGATGGTACAAAAAAATACCTCTTAAAACTAAAGGATGGTTTAATTATTGAAACCGTAGGCATACCCACCGCCAAACGTTTAACCGTGTGCGTCTCCTCTCAGGTAGGCTGTGTGATGGGGTGTGATTTTTGTGCCACAGGCAAAGAAGGATTTACCCGCAACCTCAAAGCCCATGAAATTATTGACCAAATTTTAACCGTCCAAGAAGACTTTGGGCAAAGGGTATCTAACGTAGTATTTATGGGCATGGGTGAGCCATTATTAAACCTCCCCGAAGTCATCAAAGCCATTCAATCCATTAATCAAGACGTGGGCATCGGCGCTCGTAACTTAACGGTTTCCACCGTGGGTTTACCCCGTAAAATTTTGGATTTAGCCGAACATAAACTACAAATTACCTTCGCCGTCAGTCTCCATGCCTCCAACCAAAAACTAAGGGAAAGCCTAATTCCGGGGGCTGTCCATTATCCCCTCAGTAAACTGTTAGCCGATTGTAAGGAGTATGTAAACACCACTGGCCGAAGGGTTACATTTGAATATATTTTGCTATCAGGAGTCAACGACTTACCAGAAAATGCCCACGAATTAGCAAGGCAAATCAGGGGCTTTCAAACCCATGTTAACCTCATTCCCTATAACCCCATCTCCGAGGCTGACTATCAACGCCCTACCCCCGAAAGAATTAAGGAATTTACCCAGATACTAGAGCAACATAAAATTGCCGTTAGTGTTCGTTATTCCCGTGGTTTAGAAGCCGATGCCGCCTGTGGACAGTTACGTAGTAATAAATCAAGGGTGATTAACAAGTAGTGGCTTATCATCTTGATTGGCGAAAAAAACCATTGAATTACAATTTTCTTGACAATGAACTAGAATCAACAAGATAATAATAAAGTCAAGTATAAATACATATGAACTTAGTGAATAATAATAATCACTGGCGTATTTTTTTGACCGTCTGTTTAGTGAGTTTAATTACCCTAACAGGATGTCAAGCCCCGTCAGACTCTGCCCTAACTGGTGGAAATAATGGCGAAGATATTGAAAATCCTATGGCTGATGTAGCCGAAAATCCGTCCACCGAGATAAATGAAACTATAATGAGTTTACCCAGATTAGAAGGAAAGGCGATCGTTGAAATGAAGGTTAAAGGGCAACCTATTACCATCGAATTAGATGGGGATAATGCACCTATTACCGCAGGAAATTTTCTTGATTTAGTAGATAAAGGGATTTACAATGGCTTAGTTTTCCATCGGGTTGTAACTGATCCGCAACCTTTTGTAGCACAAGGGGGAGATCCCCAAGGAAAAGATCCTAATTTTCCTGTGAGTCGTTTAGGTACTGGGGGTTATATCGATCCTAATACCAATTCTCAGCGTTATATTCCCCTGGAAATTAGACCTCAATTTGATGAGTCTGCCGAAGATGTGACTCCCCCTGAGATTATCTACAGTCAAACCACCGATGTTGCTCCCCAGTTACGTCATGAGTATGGGGTAATTGCCATGGCTCGTTCTCAAATGCCTGATTCTGCTTCTTCTCAGTTCTATTTTACCCTTGCTGATTTACCTTTCCTTGATGGTAGTTATGCCGTTTTTGGTAGGGTAACCAGTGGCATGGATGTAGTAGAGAGTATTGCACAGGGCGATCGCATCGATTCTGTTCAAGTAATTAGCGGTATTGAGAATCTAAAACGATAGGTTAACAATGAACGATTGAAGGTTTGGGAAATGAAGGTTGTGGTTAGTGGTGTTGGTTTAATATCCTGTATGGGGGATACCCAAGAAACTTGGGATAAAATGAGTCAAGGATTATCGGGGATTCGATTTTCTCAACCCTACGATTTTTTGCCCAAATATCCCCTCGGATTAATCAATCAACATCCTAGTACCATCGAAACAATTACCCAAAGGGTAGTCCAAGCAACCCTCAAATCCGCCTGTTTATCCTCCCCTATACCAGATATGGGGGTGGTGGTGGGTTCTAGTCGTGGTTGTCAGGGTAGCTGGGAAGTGTTTGCCCGTCAATGGTTAGAGGATAAATCTACCCCTCAAAACTGGCTAAATACGTTCCCCTGTCAACCTTCTACCATCACTGCTCAATATGTTGGCTCATTTGCCCCTGTATTGGCTCCCATGGGGGCTTGTGCCACAGGCATAGGGGCGATCGCCCAGGGTTACGAACTCATCAAACAAGGTTATTGTAAACAGGTTATCGCAGGGGCAGTGGAAGCTCCCATAACCCCTTTAACCATAGTTGGCTTTGAGAAGATGAAAGCCCTTGCCCATCATGGTTGTTATCCTTTTGCCACGGAAAGAGAAGGCATGGTATTGGGGGAAGGAGGAGCCATGGTAATATTAGAAACCGAAGAATTTGCCCTGAAGCGAGGGGCTAAAATTTACGGTGAAATTAAAGGATGGGCGACCAGTTGCGATGCACAAACCATGACAGCCCCAGAGGAGTCGGCCTATTCAGCCATGGATGCCATCAAACAATGCTTAATTCGTAGTAATCTATCCACCATTGACATTGACCATCTTCAAACCCATGGCACCGCCACAAAATTAAATGATCATCGGGAAGCCCTTTTAATAAAAAAATTATTTCCCCATCGCCCAAAAATTAGTCATACGAAAGGTTCTATCGGTCACACCCTCGGAGCAAGCAGTGCGATCGCCTCTAGCCTAACCCTATTATCAATTCATCAACAAAAACTACCCATTAACTATCAAGAAAAAGAACCAGAATACGATTTAAATTGGGTAGAAAAAACCGAAAACTATACCATTACAAACTCTCTTTGTTTTAGCTTCGGTTTTGGTGGACAAAATGCAATAATTGCCCTTAGTAGATATAGTTCCTAAGACGCTTTTTTATCAGTCAAAGAACCCTTTTTCTTACCATTATTACTATTTATTTGACCATTTTGTTGGGGTTGAACTTCCCCTTGTCGATAGTTACTTAGAGCCATCACCGTCTGAAGTACCTTACTCAATTCTTTTTCTAAACCATAAAGCTGTTGATCCACAAAATCATCCGCTTGAGTCTGAACCTTTTCTGCCTCCATCATCGCACGTTCTAAAATTTGCCGAGCTTTTATTTCCGCATTTTCGATCATTCTTTCGATGTCCTTTTCCGTCTGACGACGTTTATCTTCACATTCTTGATATATCTTTCTCTTAAGCTGATTTGCTTGGAATTGCTCCTGCTGTACCAACAAAGACTCATCCAACCTTTGAGCCGCTTCCCTTTTCGCATTATCCACTAACTTAGTGGCATAGTCTTGAGCCTCATTGATAATATAGTCTCTCTCATCGATAATTTCCATAGAATCCTGAATACAATCGGGAAGACTTCTTCTGATTTGATCTAGTTGCTCGGACAATTCCCTTTCATCAATGATTACTTTACGAGTGAAAGGAATATTTATTTTTTGATATAGTAAATTATCTAAATTAATGATTGCCTCATTAACAGGGTAGCTCATCTCGTCAATGGTAGGCTCAATCGGTTCATTTTGTCTTGGTTTTAAATTATTATTAACAGGCTGTTCGTATTGTGTCATGGTGATTTTATAATGATTTACTATAATGAAGTGTTTAGGCTGTAACTAAGATAACAATTATTGCAAGATTGATAATAGTTAAATTTACTATTATTTTGTACTAAAACACAATAGGACTTTATGGGGAATGATTAATCCTTATTTTTCTGCAACAATTAAGTTTACTTTAAATCATAAGACTATATAACATTTTTTCGTTTTTTCTTGTCAAGGATCAAAGATAGATTATTCAATCGATAATTTACCTAGATTCCTTGTAAAACGCTATAATCCAATTTTTTTTATTACACCATTAAAAATCATCTGTTTTTCAGCGATAATACCAAAATTCAATCCATCCAAAGATCAAATAATACTAAGCAATCTGGCAAAATCAACTATCAAATCACAAATTTTCAATATACACTTTAAACCTTTCTAAATCCGCTTGAATCGTCGATTCTACCACCCTACCCAAAAAAAGATTGTCCATCAGTTGACCAAGAACTCCCGGAATAGAATAAGCGATACTTAAACGTACAATACTCGACTCGTGGCGATCGTAAAAACGCACAGCCCCCCGATTAGGTAAACCGTCCACCGACTCCCATTGAATAATTTGATTTGTTTCAAGGTTAACAATACGAGATAACCAACTAAATTCAAAACCACCACTAGCTAATTTCCAACGGGATAAGTCTTTATTCTCGGGAAGAATACTAACAGACTCGATCCATTTCATCCAAGAAGGCATCTTTTCAAGGTCTGACCATAACTTCCAAACTAAATCAATGGGGGCGTTTACTTCGATTTGTACACTATGTTCTAACCAATTACTCATTTGACGATGATAAAACTTGAAGAATTGTCCTATGATAACAAGATTCTTATGATTTATTCACCATAGCCCCGTGACTCGACTAGGGGAAAACCTGAAGAATAATATATCCCATCAAAGAAGCTCCCAAGGTATAGTAGGCCGTAGGCAAAAGTAACTTGCGAATTAATACCCCCTCTCGACCAATCATCGCCACCGTAGCGGCAGCGGCAACCACATTAGAAACACAAATCATATTACCAGCGGAAGCTCCCACTGTTTGCAAACCAAGAATTAAATCGGGGGGGAAGTTGGTTTGTTGGGCTACTCCAAATTGAAATAGGGAAAACATCAGGTTACTTACGGTAACGCTCCCGGCAATAAATGCCCCAATTAAGCCCACGGTTGAAGCTAACCAAGACCAAGTTTGGGTGAATAGTCCAGAAGCCTGATTTGCTAAATAAACGGGCATACTAGGTAAATCTAGTTGATTTGTGCCAGTACCGATAAATACTTGAGCCATGGCCACTGCCCCCACTAAGGGAATTACCGCCGATAGTAGTTGTTTGCCCGCTGTAAAAAGAGCTTTTTGGGATTGGGAGGGGGATAGTTGAAACAGAGGGATGCTGATAATTACCACAATGATAAATAGGGTGGGGGGAAGGTAAAGGTGGGTGGAGCTAATTTCTACTTCGGTTCCTAAAACCTGTGACCAAGTCAAGCTAAAACTTTGTAAAAATCCTTTCAAGGGTAAAAAATCTAAACGGGATAAAAGGAGTAACCCTGCTACTAATCCATAGGGCAACCAAGCTAACCAAATAGGGAGCGATCGCACTCTCATTTCCTGTACTTCATAATCTGGACTAGACCAACTTTCTAGCCATTCACCAGCGCTAGGAAAATCCCATGGTTGTTGAATAGGAAACCAACCCTTACCTACAGCGGTAATTACTAACAATAAGCCCACCATGCCCCCCATCAAACTAGGAAATTCAGGGCCGATTAACATAGCGGTTAAAAAATAAGGTACGACAAAGGCTGCCCCTGCAAAGAGCAAAAATTTCCACTCTGACACAGCACAACGCCAATTGGGTTTTGGGCTAAAGTTTACCGTTAGGATGGTGACGATAATCAAGGGCAAGAAAAACCCTAGAACTCCATGGATGAGTGATGCTTTGAGGGTAATGTTTTGTAAAAATTGTTCCATGGTTAGTCCAGAATTTTGCAAGTAGTTACTGACAATTTCAGGATTTCCCAGCCCACGACGAATCCCCACAATAATCGGTGTGCCTACGGCTCCAAATGTGGAGGGGGTACTTTGAATAATTAAGGTTACCATTACCGAAGCCAAGGGCGGAAAACCAATGGCAACAAGGAGGGGTACACAAATCACCGCGGGGGTACCAAAGCCCGCTGCCCCTTCAATAAAAGAGCCAAATAACCAAGCGACAATAACCACCTGCACCCGTCGATCTGGGGAAATATTTAATAAGCTATTACGAATAACGCTTAAGGCTCCAGCCTGACTGATGATATTTAACAGTAACATTGCGCCAAAAAGGATATAAAGAATTTCCAAACCAATGACGATGCCTCGTAGGGAGGTGGCCATGAGCATTGCGGGGGTTACTTGCCATATTATTCCAGCGCTAATTATGGTAATCCCATAAACCATGGGCATGGCAATACTGGCTGGTTGTTTGGCGACTACCAGTATCAAAAAAATAGAGAGAATGGGGAGGAGTGCAAAAATTGTGTACAGCAATGGTTACCGTTAATCGTTTTTTCAGGTACAGTGTATCAAAAATTCACCATGAAAGTTTTTTTGTCAACCATTTACTACGTAGGGAATGGAAGGATATAGAAAATGGTAAGAGCTTCTGGATAAGCGGTTTTGAAACCAAAATTTTGATAAGATTTGTTTATTAACTTTGTTGAGTGTTGTTTTATGCAATCTTATTCACTATTTGCCCCTGCTAAAATAAATCTTCATTTAGAAATTATTGGCGATCGCCCTGATGGCTACCATGAATTAGTGATGATCATGCAAAGTGTTGCCCTAGGGGATGTTATTGACATCAGAGCCAATGGAAAAGAGGAAATTCGAGTTTTTTGTCAAAATCCCCAAGTACCCCTTGATAGTAGCAATTTAGCCCATAAGGCTGTGCAGTTGATGCAAAAAAATTATCCTGCCCAAGCCCATAATTTTGGGGGGGTTGATATTCACATTGAGAAAAATATTCCCGTATGTGCAGGGTTAGCGGGGGGCTCAACCAATGCGGCGGCGGTGTTAGTGGGTATTAATTTATTGTGGGGATTAGGGTTAACCCAGCCCGAATTAAGGGATTTAGCCACCTATCTCGGCTCCGATGTACCTTTTTGTATTGCGGGGGGAAGTGCGATCGCCACGGGAAGAGGGGAAGAAATTGAGCCGTTACCCCACCTAGATAATATTTGGGTAATCCTTGCTAAATATAGTAATATCAGTGTTTCTACTCCTTGGGCCTATAAAACCTATCGGGAAAAATTTCATGATCAATATGTTCAAGATAGCCATGGCATAAGTCAGCGCACCCATGCCGTCCACTCCGGGGCATTAGTAAGGGCGATCGCCCATCACGACTCCAAACAAATCGGCAAACTACTATACAACGACCTCCAAAAAACCGTTTTACCCGAATATCCCGAAGTAAAAAACCTCATCGACAGCTTTAAAACCCAAGACATTCTTGGTACCATGATGTCAGGCTCAGGCCCGACTGTCTTTGCCCTCTGTGAAAACGAAAATAAGGCAAACCAGATCAAAAATACCATCACCCAACAAATTAACGATCCAAACCTAGAAATGTGGGTAACAAAAGTGTGTCCCCATGGCATCATCACCACCCAACACAAATAACCATGGAAATCAAAAAATTAGTCGAAAAACACTTAGAAAACAATCAACCATCCGCATGGTTTGAAGAATTATACGCCCAAGCCAACCATAACCCCGCACAAATCCCCTGGGCAGCCCAAAAACCCAGTCATCAATTGATAGAATGGCTAGAAAATAATCCTCTCCATGGCAACCAAAAACCTCAAGCCGTGGTCATAGGATGTGGCTTAGGAGACGATGCCCAAGCCCTTGCCCAAGCAGGTTATGCCGTTACCGCCTTCGATGTTTCCCCCACCGCCATCAGTTGGTGTAAGCAAAGATTTCCTAATAGCCCCGTAGATTATGTTACCGCCGATATTTTTAATTTACCTTCAGATTGGCAAGAAAAATTTGACCTCATCTGGGAATGTCGCACCATTCAAGCCCTACCCCTAGATGTCCGTAATCAAGTTATTGAAGCCGTCACTTCCCTAGCAAAACCCACGGGCAAAATACTGATTTTAACCCACATCAGAGACACAGAAGAAGCCCCCAGTGGGCCTCCTTGGGCTTTATCACAAGGGGAATTAAATCAATTCACGAGCCTAGGATATTCAGAAAATAATCGCTCTATCATCCATCGAGAAGATAACCCCATATCCATTGCCATGGTTGAGTATCAAATGGGTAACGGACAATAGGCAACGGGGAACAGTTTTTCAAGGTTTATGGTTGTACATTGATAAGCTAATTATCTCTATTAGGTATATTAACTGGTATTATTTGATGTCCATTTTAAAAGGAAGAATGGTGTAAATGCGGTTAGGCTTTTTGATAATATCTGCCAACTCTAACTCTGAGTTGAGATTCCAAATGACGTTGGCAAGGGCTACTTTATCAAGATTATTGGCACTCAAGTTTGCACTGCCTAGGGCGGTTAGTAGTTCATTTTCCCAATTTCTTCTTTGGGGAAACTCTTGGATTTTAAATTGGTCATTCAACTCTAAAACGGTATTAAGATATTCAATGGCACTGTCTAAGCCCCCAATTTCATCTACTAAACCTACTTCTTGGGCAACACTACCTAACCAAACTCTACCTTGGGCGATTTCATCGACTTCGGAGACGGATAGGCTTCGGGATTGGGCTACTTTTTCGAGGAAAAGGTTATAAATTTGGTCAACGTTACTTTGATAAATCTCAATTTCTTGGTCTGTTTTAGCTTGAAAGGTGTTGCCAATATCTGCTAATTCGTTGGTTTTAATGATGTCTGTGTTGATACCTACATTGTTGGCGATGTCTTCGAGGTTAAAGAGTAAGCCAAAAACCCCGATAGAGCCTGTGATGGTGCCTTCGTTGGCAAATATTTTTTCCCCTGCGGTGGCTATCCAATAACCCCCAGAGGCGGCCACATCCCCCATGGAGATTACCACGGGCATTTCTTGGGCCGTTAGTTCCAATTCTCTGGCAATGCGTTCCGATGCGATCGCACTTCCCCCGGGGCTATTGATCCTCACCACTACCCCTTTTATATTCTCATCTTCTCTAATTTTTTCGATTTCCCGCGCCATGCGATCGCCCCCTACTTCTCCCACTCTACCCATACCATCAACGATGTTACCGTCAATATGAAGCAGGGCAATGGTATCTTTAACATTTTGAGTATTTTGTTTATTAGTAATTTCCACATATTTTCTAATATCAATAGTTGGCATGGATTCACTATTTTCATTATTAGAAATAATCTTTAAATTATCATTTACTTCATCAAGATAACTAATACTATCAACTAACTCTAATTCTTGAGCTTCCTGAGCTTTTAATAAACCAATATTATCTGCAATATTATTAATATTAAGAGGAGTTATAGCACGACCACTGGTAATTTCATCGGTGTATATATCCCATAAATTTGTCAATAATTCTTCTGTTTGTAACTGACTTTCAGGACTAAAATCATTTCTGGTAAAAGGTTCCACCGCCGATTTATATTGACCTACCCTAATTACTTGTACTCCGATACCGTATTTTTCGAGGGCTTCAGCAAAAAATAATTGAGCAGAACTTAAACCATTCATCTCCATAGAACCCAAAGGATTGATATGAATTTCATCGGCAAGGGAAGTTAAGAAATAGTCTTTTTCTCCCAAAGAAACGTTATAAGAAATTATCTTTTTACCACTATCCTTAAAGTTTTCTAAGGCCGTTCTAATCTCTGCCAAACTACCATATCCCGTATTAATATTACCCTTACTACCATCTAAAAATAAAGTCGTAATACGATCATCTTCCGCCGCACGATTAATGGCCGTGGTAATTTGTCTGAGGCTCAAAATACTGGGGCTTTCTTCCCCTAAAACCACCGTTAAAGGGCGATCGCCCGTACTATCACTAATTTGACTACTGAGGTTAAAAACCAACACCGATTGATTTTCCACTTGGGGGGTACTACTACTCATCAACAAAGCCATGAAAAAGAAAAATAAACCCCCCGCACTAAGGGCAAAAAAGAAAAATAACCCCGCTAAACTACCGATAAAACTAGCAAAAGTTTGTTGTAAAAATTTTTTCATGGTACTATTTCAATCTTATCCCTTTCTCTCAGGGCGAATTACTCAACATCTCTACTATAGGAGAATAATTGATAATTGATAATTGAAAATGAACAATGGATAATTAGGGGTACAGAAAAAGTGTAATCATTGGAGCGGAGAATAGACCATGGGCAATGATTATCCCCACACACAAAGAATGGACGAATAGCAACTATGATAAGCTATTGTTTGATTGTATTAGTATTTTTATAGTAAATTAATGACAGGTTTAGCCTTATTAAGTGTTTCCGACAAAACAGGTATTGTCGAATTAGCCCAAGTATTAGTCAGTGAATTTGGCTTTGAAATTGTCAGTAGTGGTGGTACCGCCAAAACCCTCCAATCCGCAGGCATTGCAGTGACAAAAGTGAGTGACTATACAGGCTCACCCGAAATTTTGGGGGGTAGAGTCAAAACCTTACATCCTCGCATCCATGGGGGTATCCTTGCCCGTAATACCCAAGAAGATTTAGCAGATTTACAAGCTAATGATATTAGGGCTTTTGATGCGGTGGTAGTAAATTTATACCCCTTCGAGCAGACCATCGCCGATCCTAATTGTACCCTAGCTGATGCCATCGAAAAAATTGACATTGGTGGCCCTGCCATGGTGAGGGCGACGGCGAAAAATTATCACCATGTGGCGGTATTAACTAACCCTGCCATGTATAATCAATATATCGAAGAATTGAGAGCTAATGGCGGTAAAACTACCCTCGAATTTCGTCAAGCTCGTTCAGCAGAAGCCTTTGCCATGACGGCAAGTTATGATCAGGCTATTTGTCGTTATTTTGGTGAAGTTGCCCCAGAAACTCAGGGTTACTATGGCATCGGTGGACAAAAAATTGCTACCCTACGTTATGGAGAAAACCCCCATCAACAGGCTAGTTGGTATCAAAGCGGTAGTCAAAAAACTGGTTGGGCTGGGGCGCAGCAGTTACAAGGAAAGGAGTTAAGTTATAACAATTTGGTGGATTTAGAGGCCACTAGAAGGATTATAGCTGAGTTTCCTAATGATGAACCAGCGGCGGTAATTGTAAAGCATACTAACCCGTGTGGGGTGGCGGTGGGTTCTAGTTTGATAGATGCTTATAATAAGGCTTATCAGGCGGATTCCATCTCGGCTTTTGGGGGCATTGTGGCGTTAAATCGTCCCATTGATGCTCCTACGGCTACGGCCATGGGCAAGATTTTCTTAGAGTGTATCGTGGCACCCGATTGCACTGAGGAGGCAAAACAAATCTTAGCTAAGAAGCCTAATTTAAGGGTGTTGATTCTCTCGGACTTATATGCTGGTAGTCAGGATAACATAAAGGCGATCGCCGGGGGCTTTTTAGTTCAAGATAATGATATACAAATCGAATATCCTGAGCAATGGGAAATTGTCACCGAGAAAAAACCCACCGAAGAACAGTTAAAAGAGTTATTCTTTGCTTGGAAGATTGTTAAACATGTAAAATCCAATGCGATCGCCATTAGCAAAAATCGTACTACCCTCGGTATCGGTGCAGGGCAGATGAATCGGGTAGGTTCAGTCAAAATCGCCCTAGAACAGGCAGGAGATCAAGCCCAAGGGGCTTATTTAGCCAGTGATGCCTTTTTTCCCTTTGATGACTCCGTGCGCACTGCCGCCGCCGCAGGTATCACAGCGATAATTCAACCAGGAGGCTCTATCAAAGATAAAGACTCCATCAAAGCCGCCGATGAGTTGGGTTTGGTAATGGTATTTACTGGGGTAAGGCATTTCTTACACTAAGACGATTGAAATGGAGGTAGGCAATGGGCGCACAGCCCATTGTTGAGAAAAGAATTAAGTAGCCCATGGTTATACTAGATATATTTCAAATAAAACTATGGGTATCATCTGGTGAAAAGTAGTAATTATCGAATGTTAAGCCTAGTAGGAGAAGGGCAGTTTGGTAAAGTATATAGTGCCATTCATCGACAGACAGGGGAATTGTTTGCCCTCAAGCAGTTGGATGCCCAAAAGTTTTCTACGAAGAAGTTTTTACGAGAAATTAGAATTTTATTAAGTTTAGACCATGAAAATGTTATCCGTTGTCAAGGTTTAGAACATAGTACAAAAGATCGTTTCTTAGTCACAGAATATTGTGATAGTGGTACCCTAAGAGATTTTATTGATAGTTCTATTCCATTGAATATAGAACAAAAATTAAAGATAATTGTTGATGTTTTATCGGGGTTAGCTTCTATCCATTTAAAGGGGATTATTCATCGGGATTTGAAGCCAGAAAATATTTTATTAACGGTTTCTCCTAATGGTTGGGTGGCAAAAATATCAGACTTTGGGGTAGCAAAAATTGAGGCGGAGGACAAGGGAAATGATATGAATAGTTTGGGGGATACGGGTTCCCCTGCTTATATGGCGCCAGAGCAGTTTTATGGTAAATATTCCTACAGTTCAGATATTTACGCCATGGGAGTTATATTATATGAACTATTGACGGGAAAACGCCCTTTTTCGGGTAGCCCCAAGGAGATTATGATAGGGCATCTCAATCATTTACCTGATATTCCTGAAAGTTTATCTCCGTTGTTACAGGATATATTAAAAATGGCTTTGGCGAAGTTACCGAGTCATCGTTTTCGCACGGCAAAGGAGATGAAGGCAAGGATTTTAGAGTGTTTACTAAGTTTAGATACGGTTTTTCTGGAAAGAAATCCTTTTTTTGATGGTTGTCTAAAAGATTTTGATGGTAATTGTGATACTGATACCATTGAAATTTTAGATGATTGTTTTAATTATTTTGTAGTTACTAATGATTGTTTTTATTTTGCAAATAATAATAAATTTGTTGCTAAAAAGTATCAAATTACTGATGATAAAATAACAATTATTTCTAAGAAAGAATATACTTTTGAAGGTACTATTATTGACTTGCAAACCCTTAATAATGGTTGTTTTGTAGTAGTTAAAAAGGGTACTAATATTTATTGTTATAGTTTAATTTCTTTATGTGAAGAAGTTTCTCTTTTATATTCTTTTTCTGCTGATAGTTTTCTAAGTGCGATCGCCCCTAATGGTCAATGGTTAACCCTAGGGATAAATGATAATTTACATAAAAAATTCCAACTAATAAGACTAGATAATTTAACTTGTTCGATGCCTCAAATAGATGATTTTTCTCCCAAGGAAATCATTATCCTTGATCAAGGCCATGGAGTAGTAACATTTGAGCAAAAAGAAGTTAATAAAAACTATTCATTTTGGAAATTTTTTACAAGAAAAGGCGATTGGTATCATAATTACTGTATTCCCTTACCTTTGGAGAATATCAAAGTTAATCAAAAAAATAAAAACTATTTTTTAGCTAGGGAAAAGTTTACTAACTACGTAATCTTAATTAACCTTAAACCTTTTAACGTACAAAGAATTCCCTTAAGTTTTTACGCTGATTTTATTATATCTTTTGATAAATATTTTATCGGTGCCAACTCCCTCGGAAAAATAGTAATACTAGATCTGAAAGGGAATCTAATTAATAGTTTTAACTTGCAGCAAAAAATTGTTGATCTTCATAATTTAAACAATCGAATGTTAATTATCTCGATGGTAATAGAAAATAAATGTCACATAGTTTCTTTGAACAATGATAAAGTAATAAATAAAACTATTTAAGAAATTCATATATGAACCTAAAACGAGCGCTCTTAGCCATCATAACCATCGTATCCCTATCAAGTGTATTTTTTGCCCTGAGCCAAAGTTTAACAGAACCTCAAGTTCAATCCCAACTAGAATTATATCAAACTAACCTCATCCTCAATGTTGCCGAATTAGAAGAATCATCCGATGAAAACTTAAGCCAAATTGCCCCTAGTTTAGTCGGTACAAATCCCTATCAAGTAGCAGAAAACCAATATAAAAATGTCTTAGATGGTGTTATTAAACAAGAGCAAGAAAAAGAAGCAGAATTAATTAATATATCCGAAACCCCTAGACAACAAATTAAACAAAGTTTAAATCAAAATCAAGAATTAATAGAACAATTAACTATCAAATTAGGTATCATAAAAGCTGTTCAAAATCAACCCCAAGAAGCCGCTCAATATTGGCAAAAAATACCTGATAATTTAGTAGCATCAACCCTCAATAATCTTTGGCAATCTGAAGTAACCATAGAGGATAATACGGAGACGATTATTACCGAAAACTTAGATGATTGGTTTAAATTAACTGTCTTAAAACAGTATTATCAACTAGAAGATAATCAAGATAGATTTTTAGAAGTTAAAGCACAACAACAAACCCTAGCGGAAAAAGCAACCGTTAGATTAATTATCCTGAGCGTTATTCCTTTTTTTGGAGGAGTTATCGGCACAGGTTTAATACTCTTTTTATTAATTCAATGGTTACTGAAAAAAGAATCATCCATCCTAGCGGTAAATGGCACTTTATCATGGGAATTAAAATGGGATTGGGAAACCATTCTACAAGTATTAATTATTGGTTTTTTATTCATTTCTCAAATACTCTTACCAATTCTATTTAGTGTCAGCGGTTTTAATCCCGTCGGTTTAAGCATTAGGGGCAAGGCTTTATATGTATTAGTTAGCTATTTCTTGATGGCTGGAAGTGGTTTATTGGTTTTATATCTATCCATCAAGCCTTTTTTTCCTCTGCCCGAAGGTTGGTTTAAATTGACCAATAAAAATTGGTTTTGGTGGGGTTTAGGAGGTTATGTCACCGCCATTCCCCTCGTGTTTTTGGTATCTTTCCTTAATCAACAAATTTGGCATGGGCAAGGGGGGAGTAATCCTTTGTTGATGTTGGCGTTAGAATCTCAGGATAAGGTTGCCCTGTTTATTTTCTTTGTTACCGCTTCCGTGGCAGCACCTATTTTTGAAGAGATTATATTTCGTGGCTTTTTACTACCCTCTCTTACTCGTTATATGCCAGTATGGGGTGCCATTGTACTTAGTGGATTCATCTTTGCGATCGCCCATCTTAGCTTATCAGAAATTTTACCCTTAGCAACCCTAGGAATTTTATTAGGGGTAGTTTATAGTCGCTCTCGCAGTTTATTATCTTCGATTATGGTGCATAGTTTGTGGAATAGTGGCACTTTATTTAGTCTATTTTTATTGGGTAGTAAACTCAATTAATCCCCTGACTAAAACTCTATGGCTGATGGGGAATAAGAAATTTAACACTTTTTTTAACTTAATTCCCCTACCCAAATAATTAAATATTTGTCAAAACATAAAAGATTTAACTAAAGCCATAAATGCTCAAAATTTTTTACAACTAATACTAAGTCCAATTTATAAACTATATTTTTCTGTACGGAGCAATGTAATATTAACTTTCTTTAAGTTGGTAAAAATAAGTTTTTAATTGATTAGAATAGGGTTATTTTAGACCATAACAATAAATATATTACTAAAAAAACATAAATATTACCCTTAATAAACTATCATTAAAAACATGAATAACCAACCCTTAGATGATGACAATTTCGAGAAACAACAACAACTTCGTCAAGAAGAAGAAGCCTACAAACTCCATAAAAGAGAAAGGGAATTAAAAGCACAACAAAGAGCCTCTACATTCACTTGGATTATTAATACCATTTATGTATTAGTAGGATTTTTACAAGTATTATTATTTATCAGACTCCTATTGCGTCTTTTGGGTGCAAATCCCGAAAATCAGTTTGCCCAATTTATCTATGGGGTTTCTGATCCATTTATGACACCTTTTGCTACCCTATTTATTAGCCCCGTATCCGATGAAACCATGAATCCTATCGGTGGGATGAACGTTTTTGACCTTAACGTTATGGTAGCAATAATTGTCTATGCCCTTTTAGGGTGGTTAGGTATTACCATCGTCAGGTATCTATTTAAACGCCCTTAGCCACCAAAAGACCACAATACTATTTGCCATTATGCCGTTGTTTGTAACAAATTAACCAAACGAGAAATTTGCTCCCGATTAAACACTTGAGCGAGGGTATCAGCGGCAGTTTCAGGGTCTAATGTTAGCAGAATTTGAGGCATTTTTGATTGTGCCAACTGCTCTAAACCTTGGGATGGGGCAATTTCTGAGCCTTTTCCCACTTCCAAACAATCCCCTGCCAATTTAATTTCTTTGATGATAACAGGGGCTAGTAAACGATAAGAATGCTTTGGATTATTAATTGCTTTTTGGGCAGATTTTAAGAGGTTTTTCCAACCGTTTTCCTCGGGGGCAAGTTGAATTAATTTATCACAAACTCCCTCTAACTGTTGACGATTATCGGGGGTTGACTCTTGCTTAAAAATAACTAACATTCTCTGTAATAACTGTCTTACTTCTGAGATAATGTCGTCCTTTGGCACCGCTATGAGTGAAGGAGAAGAAGCCCTAACCGACTCGGAAGTAACTTTTGGTGCTTTAGGAATATCTCCATCCACCAATTGTAATAAATAATTCTGTAATTCTACAAAATGAGGTTCCGCAGCTTGAAGGATTCCCTCCCCCTCTTCTTCTTTTAAGCCAAAAGGCCCTTGTAAACGTTCTAGTAAATCTTGTAAGATGTCGTAAGCCTTAAGAAAAAGACTCTCTAAAGTTTGATCAGGTTCGATGGTTTGATCTTTAATTACTTTGAAAGCATCTTCTAGACGGTGGGCTGTGGTTTGGATACTGGTAAATCCTAGCATGGCAGCACCCCCTTTGATGGAGTGGGCAGCCCTAAATAATTCGTTGACACTCTCCTCATCGTTAATGACGGAGGATAAATCTAAAATCCCTTTTTCAATGGTTTCTAAATGCTCTTTAGCTTCTTCAATGAAGTAGCCCACAATTTTGTCGTTGTTACCGCCATCCATGATTTTCCACCTCACACATCAATTAGGATCTTCATCTATAATAATAGCTGATTCTGGATTTTTTTCCATACTAGGTAGTTTAAGTAAAATACCGATGCTTAACCAATAATAAATATTAACGGGATCTACCACTAGGGGATAATAGTATGGATTATAGCTAATAAAAACTACAAAAATCCAAAGACATAGGGCTACTTTTTTAATGATTTTATCTTCTGTTTTTTGATAGGCTTGATAACCGAAAATAACTAAGATGGTGGCAAAAACATAAAATGATATTAGTCCTAAAAATCCCATTTCGTAAATCAATTGAGCGGGAAAAATTTCAATTAATTGAACATTTCCAAATCTTCTAGCAGCACTTAAAGTTACTCCTATTCCATTACCTAAAATTCCTCTTTGATTATTTAATACGGTAGCAAAAGTATTCATCAAAAAGTTAGTAGGGGGAGAGACTCTCCAGCGCCCCAAAAAATTGTTAATGGCACTTTGGACAAAGCCAAGATTTAAACTTACAATAATGATTGAAAGGGTTACTCCTACCCTGATGCCTAATTTTTTGATTCTATTTTCTGTAATTAATTGTAAAATTATTAGAAATAATGGAGCCAGTAATAGGGCTACTCTTTGACCAGAAATAATACTACAAATAATGACTAAAAAACAAGCTAGCCAACTAAGATAATTCCATATTTTTTCCTTTAAAAGAATGGTGCCAATGGTGGTAAAAAAGATGCTAGAAATTAGAAACCATCCCCATTGCCAAGGGGCAACGAATGTTCCGGGTAAACGAATTAAGTTCCAGTCGGGGTAGTATAATAAAGAGCCTCCAATTAAACATCTGGCTTGTAAGGTGGTGCGGTTAAATGCGGGGGCAGGTAAGTCAACACTACCGATGCAAAGTCCTGCATTCAAAGCATAATATTGAAATAGGGTTAAAAGACAACAGATTGAAATTAAGACTATTTGTAGTTTGATGATTCTACTAAGGTGGTTTTTGCTTTTGGTGAGGTAGTATCCGCATAAAATTAGGGGAATATAACCTAACCATATTTTTAAACCGATGATACCCCCTAGGATTTGATTTCCTTGTCCTCCTTGAAAATGGTTGGGTATATTGATAACAAAGAAGTGTAGTAGGGTTATGAGGGTAAAGGTTATCATACCCCAGATGATGGCTCGATATTTTTGATAGTTTTCTTGATAATCTTCTTTTTTGTAGCCTAGAATAATGGCAATTAGGGCAGGAATATAAAATACATCGATGATAATTTGCAGGATAATGTATTGAGAAGTAAAACTAATAAATGCCCCATCTACAATATATGTACCGGGAATTATATAGGTTATGGTACCTCCGAAGCATAGATATATTAAAAACAGATATAAACTCGTTTGGGGATATTTATAGAGATATGCCCCCGCTATGATTAATAGTATTCCGACAATAAATCCTTTTATTCCTGATAGTACATATAATAACAGGGGAAGGGCGATCGCACTTAGTCCTAAAATAAAAAAAGGCAGATATTTTTTCATAAAAACTACGAAAGATAAAAGAAAATAGAAAATATTTATTTTTTAAGAGTTAAAACTTTTTTGTCTGGACTATCTAAGGAATAATGTTGGTCTCCATAATGAAACACTACTATATAATTGATAAAAAAGTATGATAAATCTAACCATATGATTAATACTAGCCTTATCAACTTAGATGAAATAAATCAACCCATTCAAAATGCAAAACCAGAAGTTCAAAAAATTATAGAACAGGTTTTAAAATTAGAAAGAGAGAGACTATATAATAACAACCTTCGCCATATTAATGATGATATTGTAAAAATAATCAAACAGAATATTCAATGAAACTAATCTCTTTACAAACTAATAATTTTAGACAGTTTTATGGAGAAACTCCCGTTATTTATTTTAGTGGAGGAGAGAAACACACAACTATTATTCATGGTAACAACGGTGCGGGTAAAACAACCCTATTAAATGCCTTTACGTGGGTACTATACGAAAAGTTTACCCCTGCTTTTTCATCCCCTCATTTACTAATAAACAAAAAAGCTATTAACGAAGTAGAAAAGGGCGTAAATATTGAATGTTCAGTCATAATTGTATTTGACCATAATTATATTCGCTATCAGTTAAAAAGAAAATGTTTAGTGTGTAGAAATACTCAAAATAAATTAGAAACCAGCCCCTCAATTCTCTCCATGATGGTAATGGCCGATGATGGTACATGGAAATATCCCCAAGAAAAACCAGAGGATATTATTGAAAGAATTTTACCCAGTAGTTTACATCAATATTTCTTCTTTGACGGGGAGCAAATTGAGCAGATTTTTCGCTCTGGGGAAAGAAAAAAGATAGCAGAAGATACCAAAGAATTAATTGGCGTAAGGTTATTAGAAAGAGCAATAATCCATCTCAAAAATGCACGGAAAAGTTTACAAGATGAATTGTCTTCCCTCGGTGATATAGAAGTAAAAAAAACCATCAAACAAAAAAGAGAATTAGAGCAGAAAAAAGAAACACAAGAGAAGCAAAATCAATTAATTATTTCCCGTTTAAATAAACTAGCAGAAGATAAACAAGCTATATCCCATCAACTATTAGCCATGGGTGAAGTTAAAACCTTAGAAACCCTTAGAAATAAATTATCTCAAGATGCTAAAAATTATCGTAGTCAATTAGTAACCCATCGTCAGAAAATAAAAAAAATTATCTCCCGTCAAGGTTATTTAATTTATCTTCAAGGGGCGATCGCCCAGTTTCATAGTATAGTAGATAAACTAAGGGAAAAAGGACAACTACCCAGCGGAATAAAAAAAGAATTTGTTAACCACTTACTAGAACAAAATCGCTGTATTTGTGGTACAGAATTAATAGAAGGAAATCAACCCTACCAAGAAGTGCAAAAATGGATGAATAAAGCAGGGGTTGCCAAAATAGAAGAAGAAGCCATCCGTTTAGATACCCAAGTAAAAACCATCGAATCCTATCCTGAGAATATATACCAAGAAATTGACCAATATCAATATCAAATAGGGGAATATCGAGAAAAACTAAGCCACATAGAAAATGAAATCGATAAAATAAACGAAAAACTAAGAATATATCCCGATAAAAATATTCAATCAGCCCAAAAAGAATTAGATAACATTGAACAACATATCCGAAACTTAACCCTCAATCAAGGAGAAACAAACCTACAAATAGAAACCATCAGCGAAGACATAAAAAACCTTGAAAAAACCATCAAAAAACAAGAAATAAAAGCCCAAAAATATCAACTCACCCAAAAAAGAATTAACGCCACCGAAGAATCCATAAAAAGTCTCCAAGAAGTCAAAATCAGACTAGAAAATCAATTTCGTCTTGCCCTCGAAAAAAGACTACAAGAAATATTTAGCTCAATTTCCTTTACCCCTTACCAACCACAACTCAACGAAAACTACGAATTAAACCTCATGGAAAATACCTCAGGTATGCCCCTAGATGTTGCCGCCTCCACCGGGGAAAATCAAATTCTTAGCCTTTCCTTTATCGGTGCTATCATCGACATGGTAAAACAATGGTCAAAAGAAAACAGTATCATCCAACCCTCCACCCATGAATTTCCCATCATCATGGATTCCCCCTTCGGTAGTTTAGACGAAATCTATCGCACCCAAGTAGCCAAAGCGATTCCCCAACTAGCCAATCAACTGGTGGTATTAGTCACCAAAACCCAATGGAGAATTGAAGTAGAAAAAGAAATGGATAACTATATCCATCGTCAATATGTCTTAGTTTATCGCTCACCAAAACAAGACTGCCAAGAAGACTACATTACCTTATATGGTAACCAATATCCCCTCGTCAAAAAAAGTGATAATCAATTTGAATATACTGAAATAATAGAAGTATCACAACCCGTGACAATCCCAGAGAAATTCTGGTAAATTAAAGGATTGTATCCGCAATTATCACATCCCCAGAGAAATAATTAAAAACCGCAAAAATTACCATGACAACTACACTAAAAAACAAAGTTGATGATAAAAAAGTCGTCAAAGAATATTTTAATGCCACAGGGTTTGAACGTTGGCGTAATATTTATGGCAATGGTACAGTAAACAAAGTACAGCTAGATATTAGGCAAGGACATCAACAAACCATCGATAAAGTAGTAAAGTGGTTACAAGATGACGGTAATCTTTCCCAACTATCTATCTGCGATGCAGGTTGTGGAGTGGGTAGTTTAACCATTCCCCTCGCCCAAGATGGGGCAACGGTTTTCGCCAGTGATATATCTGCCAAAATGGTAGGAGAAGCCGCCGAAAAAATTAAACAGGTAATGACAAATCCCCGTAACGTTAGGTTAGCGGTGCAAGACTTAGAGTCTATTCGGGGAGAGTATGACACCGTTATTTGTTTAGATGTACTTATTCACTATCCCACCGAAGATGCCGCTGCAATGATTAGCCATCTTGCTTCCTTGGCAAAGTCTCGATTGATTTTAAGTTTTGCACCCAAAACTCCCTTTTTAACTATTTTAAAGAAAATTGGTGAGTTTTTTCCGGGCCCAAGTAAAACCACTAGGGCTTATCAACATAAAGAGGAAGATATTATTAAAATTCTTAATGATAATGGTTTTAACATCAAACGCCAAGAAATGACTAGCACCAGTTTTTATTATTCTCGTCTGTTAGAAGCCGTTAGATAATAAAAGCGCACCCTACTTAATGGGGAGTAACCACAACTCCACCATTAATCTCTTCTAGGTTAACGGAAAAATCTTGCCAAACTTTGCCATCAAGGGCTAACTGCTCAATATAACTCGCCAGACGCAACGCTTTTAGGGCTTGTTCCCCTCCCACGGAGGGTTGATTACCCCCCCTAACACAACTGGCGAAATGCTCTAATTCGGCATGGAGAGGCTCAATATTGCTAGTATATACTTTTTCGATTAGACCATCTTGGCGATAGAGAATTTGTCCATAATCGGTGGTATAGTTAGCGGTGGTTTGACGATGGATTAAAATTTCATTGTTAAGAAAGTCGGCTTCCGTAAGACTCTGACGACAATGGGCGGTGATACGACGTATTTTACGATGGGTTACTTTACTAGCGGTAACGGTGGCAACGATACCATTGGCAAAATTGAGGGTAGCGGTGACATAGTCCAAATATTGAGATTCGGCGGCGCGGCTACCCGTGGCACTTAATTTGGTAACAGGCGCCCCTGCTAATTCTAAAAACAAGTCTAAGTCATGAATCATCAAATCCAGCACTACGGAAACGTCATTTGCCCTATCGGAATAGGGACTCATACGGTGGGCTTCGAGGGCAAGGAGATTTTCTGTTTTAAGAATTTTACTCAATTCCTGAAAGGCGGGGTTAAAACGCTCGATATGCCCTACTTGGAGAATACAATTGGCTTCGGCGGCGGCATTAACTAAAGATTCTGCTTCTTCGATACTGGCGGCGATGGGTTTTTCCATCAATACATGGACTCCTGCCCTAAAGCAGTCTAAGCCTACTTGGTGATGTAATCTGGTGGGGGCGGCGATACAAACGGCATCTACATGGGGTAACATTTCGAGGTAGTTATCAAAAAAACGGGCGCGATATTTACTGGCAATATCTAAACCTCTTTCCACGTTGACATCTGCAATGCCGACTAATTCTACATCTTTGAGGAGACTTAAGACACGGGTATGATGTTGCCCCATATTACCCACCCCAATCACGCCAATTTGTAAAGGATTGTTATGTTGGCGAGGGCTAGGAATATTTTCTAGTCTTTGATATTTCATTTTGTTACTCCTCAACACCAGATTTTTTAAAGTTAATTTCTTTTTAAATTTACCTCAGATACTATCATAGTTACCTTGGTTTTTTGGAAATTTTTTTCGTGGCAGTTGAAATACCGCTTTTTAATGGGAGTATTTTTCTATCATTAATTGTAGGGGTTGCCATTGGCTAATGTCTTGATAAATAGATTTATAACCTTGTACATTGGGATGTAGTCCATCTTCACAAAGGTGATTTTTAATCCAGTTTTCTCCTCTACTTGTCCATAAGTCGAAGGTATCTAGGTAAGGAATATTCAGGGCTTTACAGGCTTGTTTGGTGGCTTCTTTGTAACGATATTGATCCCTACGATTATAATAAAAACAGTCTAGGAAGGGCATTTTTTCTTCATTGACGGGTATCATGCCAATAAAAAAAACTGGGCACAGTTGTTGGGCTTGGTTTAACAACTCCTCTATGTCTTGGCAAAATTTATCGTAATCGGTGAGATTTCTTCCTGCTTTGCGTCCTAGTCTGGGGGAGTCGTTGACACCTACGGAGATAATAATTCTATCGGGGTAGCGATTTCTTAATTCTCCACGATATTTATATTCTAGCCCTAATCTTTCTTTTACTTGGGAAGTGCGATCGCCCCTAATACCCAAATTATACAACACGTGTTCCTGTTCACCATACATCCAACGACGCTTTAAACGCTCAACCCATCCACCTCCTTCCGTATCACCATAGCCATAAATCAAACTATCACCAATGGCAATGACTTTTAGAGGTTGGGGCTTAAATTGAATAGTTTGTCGATTCCCGAATGTTTGCATTGATAATCTAATTTTTTTTTAGTTACCATGATTTTACAACCAATTTACAAATCTTAATAAGTTTATCCACCCATGTCAAATAATAATTCCTCCTACCAAATAAAACTCCTCTACGATGGAGAATGCCCTTTTTGTGTCAAAGAAGTAAATTTTCTCAAGAAAAAAGATAACGGTAGGGGTAAAGTTGCCTTTGTAGATATTTCCTCCCCTGACTATTCCCCCGAAGCCAATCAAAATATTGACTACGCTACTGCCATGGGAAAAATTCACGCCATTATGGCGGATGGTACTATCATTACCAATGTGGAAGTATTTCGCAGAGTTTATGAAATATTGGGTATGGGGTGGATATATGCCATTACCAAAATACCCGTTATCGGTTGGTTAGCTGACCAAATTTACGGCATTTGGGCAAAATATCGTCTCCAATTATCTGGGCGCCCTAATCTCGCAAAAGTTATCAAGGAAAAAGAAAAAGCCTTCTGTAACATCAAATGATACCGAATCCCTAAAGATAAAGTATATTCATAAAACGAACAATGGGCTTAAGTCTATCACCCATTACCTACCTCCATGAGAAATCACCGCTAAAGTTACCCGCTAATCCCTAATGGTAACTTTAATTTTATTAATCCTAGGGCCATCCATATCAGCGATAGTAAAAACAAGATTATCAAAAACATGGGTTTCCTCGATGGTAGGAATTTTTTGCCACTGATAGATTAAAAAGCCCCCTAGGGTAGTATATTCTTCCGTGAGAGGTAAATTAAAATCGAGTAAATCATTTAACTCTTCGAGGTTAATTTGGGCAGAAACCAAGAAATTTTGTTCATCAATTACCGTAACTTCCGACTCTTGATTGGTGATACTTTTTTCCTCATTACCCAAAATTTCATTAATCAAATTTTGCATAGAAACAAGCCCCGCAGTACCCCCATACTCATCCACCACGATAACCATTTTTAACCGTGATTTTTGCATCACATTGAGTAACTCACTTAGGGGAGTAAACTCTGACAAAAACTTCACAGGGCGAATCAAGTCTTTTATGGGTTGATTTAACTTACTTTCGGAGAGATTAGGATAATTATTTTCCCCTGATTCCTTATCATTTTTTCCCAAAAAAGAAACACAGTCTTTGAGGTTGATAATACCCCGAATATCATCCAACGATTCCCCAATAACGGGATAACGGGAATGTCCAGTTTTCGCCACTTCTTCGATTAAGTCTTGATAGGTGGAATCAAAGGATAAATAATCAATGTTGACTCGGGGTGTCATGATTTCCATGGCTTCCACATCCCCAAATTCAAACACATTACTGAGTAACTCCCTTTCTTCGGCTTCTAAGCCCGATGATTCCCTTTCAGTGCGGATGATTAGCTGCAATTCTTCGGGGGTAACTTGTTTATACCACCCCTGCCCTGTATATTCTGCCCCAAATAAACGGAGTAAAAACTTGGTGGACTGATTGAGAATATCAATAAAGGGTTTGAAAATTGTACCGATTACCCGAATGGGGGGCGCAAGGAGTCGGGCTAATTTTTCGGCATATAGCAGGGAAAAGGATTTAGGACATAATTCCCCTAATACTATTTGTAGATATACTAACAGGATAAAAGAGAGGGGAATAGAGACGGAATGGATTAGTATTTGACGAACATTAGGGGATAGGGGTAGGGCGATGATAAATGATTGTAATATTTGTGCCATGGTGCTTTCCCCAATCCATCCCAAGGCAAGGCTAGAAAGGGTGATGCCTAGTTGGGTGGTAGAAAGAAGTCTGTCTAAACTTTTTTGGAGGGTTTGGACGGTTTGGGAGGGTATATCTCCTTCTAATACTAGATGATTAATGCGCGATCGCCTCACAGAAACTATGGCAAACTCCCCCGTCACAAAAAAGGCGTTGATGGCAATGAGGGAAAATATGGCGAGGAATCTAAATCCAATGTCAGGCAAACTCATTTACGTTAGGGATGGAGAATAATTAGGGATAGGTTAAAAAATGTTTTAATGAAGCGCCGTAGAAACAAAATTGTATGTTTTTACTAAGTAAAAAAGATTAGATGATTAGTTATTTATTTATGGTGTTGCTTATTTTGGGTATGTAACAGTATTAAACTACAGTAAATATATAATCCTAGAACTATTATTACTATTGCCCATTGCCGAACTAAACTAAAAATCATACCTTAATTCACCAACGCCATTATTTATTATTGATTATCCACTATTCTGGGCTTTGCGTTATACGGTATCATATACCTAAATCAACAATCAACCGTTAGGGGCTTGGCTTTTCTAAGTCCCTATAATTATGGCTAAAATAATCTTACCTGAAAATTTCCCTATTGCCCATTCCCCATCCCCCATTAACTCATGATTCATATTCGTGGCGCCAGACAACATAACCTCAAAAATATCGATTTAGAATTACCTCGCAATCAGTTAATTGTCTTTACGGGGGTATCGGGTAGCGGAAAATCGTCCCTTGCTTTTGATACCATTTTTGCAGAAGGGCAAAGGCGTTATGTGGAGTCGTTGAGTGCCTATGCCAGACAGTTTTTAGGGCAACTAGATAAACCCGATGTAGATAGCATTGAAGGGCTATCCCCCGCCATTTCCATTGACCAAAAATCCACATCCCATAACCCTCGCTCAACGGTAGGCACGGTTACGGAAATCTATGATTATCTCAGGTTACTCTATGGTAGGGCAGGAGAACCCCATTGTCCAATCTGTGGTCAGTCCATCGCCCCTCAAACCATTGATGAAATGTGCGATCGCATTTTAGCCCTACCTGAAAAAACTAAACTACATTTACTCGCCCCTGTGGTGCGGGGGAAAAAGGGCAATCATCATCAATTACTATCTAGTTTAAGCTCCCAAGGATTTGTGAGGGTAAAAATTAATGGAGAAATTAGGGAGTTAGGGGATAACATTGAGCTAAAATCTTCTAAAAAACATGATATAAGTGTACTGGTCGATCGCCTCGTGGTCAAGGGCAACATTCAAGAAAGGTTAGCCGACTCCCTAGCCACCTGTTTAAAAATTGCTGAGGGGGTAGCCATGGTAGAAATTGTCGGTAAAGAGGAAGAAACTATCATTTTCTCAGAAAATTTTGCCTGTCCAACCCATGGCGCAGTAATGGAAGAATTATCTCCCCGTTTATTTTCCTTCAATTCCCCCTATGGCGCCTGTAGTCATTGCCATGGTTTAGGTAGTCTAAAGCAGTTTTCTCCCGATTTGATTGTACCAGATCCTGATGCCATCGTTCTAAAGGCGATCGCCCCTTGGGCAGACAAAGAAAACCCCTACTATACCTCTCTCCTCGAATATGTAGCCACGGAATACGGCTTCAAACTAAGCGACAAATGGCATACCCTCACCGAAAAACAACAACATATCATCCTTTACGGAGACAAAGAAATTCAACAAATCCAATACGGTTACTATCGGGGAGTAATTCCCATGCTCGAAAAAACCTACCACGAAAGTAACTCCGAAGTAATCAAACAAAAACTAGAACAATACATCGAACATCAAACCTGCGAAGTATGCCACGGTAAAAGATTAAAACCCGAGGCGCTCGCCGTCAAACTAGGACAATATAACATCCACGACTTAACCAGCGTCTCCATCGGTGAATGCTTAAAGCAAGTTAATGATATTCAACTCACCCCCAAACAAGCCCAGATAGGAGAATTAGCCCTCAAAGAAATCAAAGCCCGACTACAATTCTTACTCGATGTCGGTTTAGACTATCTTACCCTAGATCGTACCGCCATGACCCTGTCAGGGGGAGAAGCCCAACGCATTCGCCTTGCCACCCAAATTGGCTCAGGATTAACGGGGGTATTATATGTATTAGACGAACCCAGTATCGGTTTACATCAACGAGATAACGATCGCCTCTTAGAGACCCTCAAAAAATTACGAGATCTTGACAATACTTTAATCATTGTAGAACATGACGAAGACACAATCAAGAGCGCAGACTATATAGTGGACATTGGGCCGATGGCAGGAGTCCATGGCGGGGAAATCGTCTATCAAGGAGATTATAAAAACTTCCTCAAATCCAAAGAATCCCTCACCAGTGCCTACCTATCAGGGAGAAAAAAAATTGAGATACCCGACACCAGAAGGGAAGGAAACGGTAACTTCCTAACCCTCAAAAACTGTCACCGTAACAACCTAAAAAATATTGATGTACAAATTCCCCTCGGTAAATTTGTTTGCATCACAGGGGTTTCAGGCTCAGGAAAATCCACCCTCATCAACGAATTACTATATCCAGCCCTCAAACATCACCTACAACGCAATACCCCCTTCCCCAAACAACTAGATAGCCTAGAGGGCATAGAAGCCGTTGATAAAGTCATTGTAATCGATCAATCCCCCATCGGACGCACCCCCCGATCCAATCCTGCCACCTATACAGGGGTATTTGATGTAATTAGGGAAATGTTTGCCCAAACCACCGAAGCCAAGGCAAGGGGTTACAAAGCAGGGCGATTTTCTTTTAATGTCAAAGGGGGAAGGTGTGAAGCCTGTGGAGGGCAAGGGGTGAACGTCATCTCCATGAACTTTTTACCCGATGTTTATGTGCAATGCGATATATGCAAAGGGGCAAGGTATAACCGAGAAACCCTACAGGTAAAATATAAAGGGTATTCCATCGCCGATGTGTTAGATATGACGGTGGAAGAAGCCCTGAAGGTATTTGAAAATATCCCCCGTGCCGTAAATCGTTTACAAACCCTCGTAGATGTGGGTTTAACCTATGTAAAACTAGGACAATCTGCCCCTACCCTTTCGGGGGGCGAAGCGCAACGGGTAAAACTCGCCACGGAATTATCTCGCCGTGCCACAGGAAAAACAGTATATTTAATTGATGAACCTACCACAGGATTGTCTTTTTATGATGTTCACCATCTTCTAAATGTGTTGCAAAAATTAGCAGATAAGGGCAACTCCATCATCGTCATTGAGCATAATTTGGATGTGATAAGGTGCGCTGATTGGATTATTGATTTAGGCTTAGAAGGGGGCAACAAAGGGGGAGAATTAGTTGCCATGGGTACCCCTGAAGATATTGCTAAGTCTAAAAAATCTTATTTGGCAAAATATTTAAAAAAAATGCTCTGAATTTAATTAATAAACAAAAATGTTCATAAGATGAAACTGGGAGTAAAATAAGAAGAAAGGGTTTAGGTAATATCAAGAAACTAATGAATGTTGAGGAATCGAGTAATAACAAAAATTCTGAAAATGCAAGACGACATAATTTAGAGCGTTTTTTTTCCTTAGCATTGGATTTATTATGTATTACCGATTTAGATGGCTATTTTTTAGAGTTAAATCCTGCGTGGGAGGAAGTGCTAGGTTATTCCGTAGAAGAATTGGAGGGGAATAATTTTAGTGATTTGGTACACCCCGACGACAGAGAAAATAGCTTTGCTATCCTCTCGAAACTAACGACGGAAAAATATATTAATTGTTTTGAAAATCGATGTCGTCATAAGGATGGCACATATCATTATCTGGAATGGAAAGCTCAAGTTTGTGATGGTTTAATTTACAGTTTAGCAAGGGATATTACAGACAGAAAATTTAGGGAAGAAAGGGTACAACAAGAAAAACAGTTTTCTAACTCTATGATTACAAATTTGCCCGATGGTTTTGTGGTGCTATCTCCCCAAGGGGAAACCTTAGACGTTAACCCTGCTTTTTGCCAAATGACTGGATTTAGTAGAGATGAACTAATGGGAAAATATCCTCCTTTTGCATATTGGGGGGATGAAAATATAGATTTTTCTAATAGTATTTTTTGTGATGCTAAGACTGAGTTAAATAATCAAAATATTGAACTAAATTTTAAACATAAAAATGGTCATTTTCTTCCTGTTTTAGTAAGCTACTATACCATAAATGATATTCATAATAATGTTTTATATTTATGTGCCACCGTTAAGGATATTAGTGACATAAAAAATGATCAAATTGAATTAAATTTAACTAAAGAATTTTTAGAACAAACTAGCTCTTTGGCAAGGGTTGGGGGATGGGAAGTTAATTTAGAAAATGATACAGTCAAATGGACTGATATGACCAAGATTATCCATGAGTTACCCCTAGATTTTGAACCTACTTTACAGGATGCTATTAACTTTTATCGAGAAGGAGAAAGTAGAGACACTGTGACAAAGGCGGTAGAAGGGGCAATTATGAATGGTGATTCCTCTGCTTTTGAGGTGCAGTTGGTGACGGCTACGGGAAAGGAAATCTGGGTTAAGGCGATGGTGGAAGGTGATTTTAGGGATGGTAAAGGTCGTCGTATTTATGGTTCTTTTCAGGACATTGATGAGGAGAAAAAAAATAGAATTGCACTGGCTAAAAAAACAGAAGAATTTAATCAATTAGTCTCTTTTATACCTATGGGTATTTTCAAGTTAACACAGGATTTTAAATTTATTTATGTTAGTCCTTATTGGTCTGAGTTGAATGGTTTGGAAGCAGAAGATGTGTTAGAAAATCCTCAATTAGCTATTGATAAAATTCATCCTGATGATCGAGATTTATTCATGGCTAAAAATTATGAAGCGGGAATTTGTCGTTCTCCTTTTGATGAAACCGTCAGATTTATTATTAACGGTGAGGTGCGCTGGATGCAGATAAAATCCCAACCTCAACAGGATGAGCATGGAAACTGGTTTTGGTTTGGCGCTCAAACTGATGTCACGGAAAGTAAAATAGCACAACAGGAGTTATTAACTACAAAAGAACAATTACAAAGCATCTTGGGTTCTCTTAGTGAGGTAGTATGGTCAGTGAGTTATCCTGATCAAAAAATGTTATATGTTACCCCTTCAGTAGAGGAACTTTATGGGATTCCTGTGGAGGAGTGGATGAAAGATAATTCCCATTGGTACAAGGTAATACATCCTGATGATCAAGATATAAATTCCTTTATTATGGAAAAATTAGAAACCGAGGGTAGTTATGAGGTAGAATATCGCATCATTACCCCTGAAAATAGTGTTAAATGGGTTTCTAATAAGGGTAAACACATTAAAAATGATTTAGGAGAAATTGTCAGAATAGATGGCATCACTACAGATATTACCGAGAGTCAATTAACTAAAATTGCTTTGGCAGAAAGTGAAAATAAAGTTAAAAATTTGATTGCGAATATATCGGGGGTGGCTTATCAATGTTTGAATGATAGTAGTTATACAACCTTATTTATTAGTGATGAAATTCAACGGTTAACGGGTTATTATCCTCAAGATTTTATAGATAATCGCATTAACTTATACGATGTTATCCATCCTAAATATCGACAAAAAGTACGTGAAACTATTAATCGGGGGATTTCTGCTAATACCAGTTATGAGGTGGAATATGCGCTGATAACCACTAACAACAAGGTGATATGGGTTTCTGATAAGGGCCGAGGGGTTTATAATCAGCGGGGAGAAATATTATATTTAGAGGGAGTTATATTTGATATTACTCGTCAAAAATTGACTAAAAATAAAATTCAAAAAGCTAATAAAAATTTACAACTAAAGGAAAAAATGCTCTCGGCTATTTCCTTGGCTACTAAGGAGTTGTTGATTAATGATGATGTACAAGGTGCGATCGCACTTTCCCTAGAAATATTATGTGATGCCATCGGAACAGATCAAGCATACTATTTCACCGTTGAACAGGGGGAAAATGAACCAATATGCCATCATGAATATGAATATTATGCCGGTGAACGACCCCCCATAACGAAGAATCCTCAGTTGAATGATATTCCCTTTTCAGCTTTTCCTCTGGCTTCAGAGATACTATTGGCGGGAAAACCTTTTCAAATATTGACCGATGACATAGAAGATGACCTAGTTTTTAAATCTTTGATAGAAGAACAAAACATTAAGTCTTTTATCTATATTCCTATTTTTTATCAAGAAACATTAACAGGGTTTATTGGCTTTGATGATTGTCAACAAAAAAGAAAATGGACAGAAGGAGAAACGGCATTGTTACAGAGTTTTGCCGATAATATTGCCAGCGCCATGGAAAGAAAAAGCCTTGAAGAAAATTTAAATATAGCCAAGCAACAAGCAGAATTAGCTAATCAGGCAAAATCAGAATTTTTAGCTAATATGAGCCATGAAATTCGTACCCCTTTAAATGGTGTAATTGGTTTTTCTGAATTATTATTAGAAACCAATCTTGATGCCACCCAAACAAAATATCTCAAATTAGTCAACCAGTCGGGTAACATTCTGTTGGATTTAATTAATGATATTCTCGACTTTTCCAAAATAGAAGCGGGAAGACTCGAGCTTTCTTATCAAAAAATAGACCTTTGGAGCATGGCTTCTGAGGTAATTGATATAATTCGTCTCAAGGTTGCCAAGAAAGATATTGAAATTCTTTTAAATATTTCCCCAGAATTACCCCGTTTTGCTTGGTTGGATGAAATTCGGATAAAACAAATTTTAATTAATCTCCTCGGTAATGCGGTTAAATTTACCCAAAAAGGAGAAATTGAATTAAAAATCACCATGGGCGATCGCATTGAAATCCCCTACTCAGAAGCATTACAACCCTTAGAGGATGATAATTTAATTTTTAATCTTGAGTTTTCCGTAAGAGATACAGGCCCAGGCATTACCCCAGAAAAGCAAGAAAATATCTTTAAAGCCTTTGCCCAAGAAGATAATTCCATCACCCGAAAATATGGAGGTACAGGATTAGGTTTAACCATTTCTAATAAACTATTGGCTTTAATGGGTAGTCAGTTACAGTTAGAAAGTGAGCCCCATAAAGGTAGTCGTTTCTTTTTCACGGTGCAACTAAAAACCAATATGGGAGAAGAAATTGAGTATGAGGGCTTGGGGGGCATTAAACGTTTGTTAATTGTGGATGATAATATCAATAACTGCGATATTCTCAGACAAATGTTACTACGCAAGAATATTGTCTGTGATGTGGTTTATGATTGTGCTTCCGCTGAACAAATTCTGAAGGATAATCCCGAAGTTTATGAGGGGGCAATCATTGATTATAGTTTACCCGATAGTAATGGTTTAGATTTGATCCGAATTATTCGACATTCTTTTGCCATTGATTCTACTCGTTTACCCATTGTTTTATTACATAGTGTAGCTAATGACCGAGACATTAATTTGGCTTGTGAGGAGTTGAGCATTCAAAGTCAACATAATAAACCCATTAATATTGATCAGCTATACTCGACTTTAGCCCATCTCAGGCTCAAAAAAGTTGATACTCCCGTGGAGGTGACAGATAATAGTTTGACGGACACAAAAAAGATTTCCGTTGATAATCCTCTAATTTTGATTGCTGAAGATAATCGGGTTAATTTAACTTTAACTAAAATTTTGGTCAAAAAGGCGATCGCCCATAGCACCATTATCACCGCCAAAAATGGACAAGAAGCCGTCGAAAAATTCCAACAACACAACCCAGATTTAATCCTAATGGACATTCAAATGCCCGTCATGAGCGGCTATGAAGCCACCAGCACCATCAGAACCATAGAAACCCACCATACCCCCATTATTGCCCTCACCGCAGGAACGATCAAAGGAGAAAAAGAGCGTTGCCTAGAAGCAGGAATGGATGATTATTTAAGTAAACCCATCGTCCTCGATGAATTTAACCAAATTATTAGTCAATACCTATAAAATAAAATGGAAATAAAAAGAATATGGAAAACCATTAATTATTTCGATATTTTTCCTTGGATCAACTGTATAAAAACATTTTTAAACCCTTCAAATACCAGCAAAGATAAACCTGATATAGCAATGAATTTAATTTTAGTAACTCCCTCCCAGAATGACTCTTCAGTCAATATAATTAATTATTTGAAACAACAAAATTATAATTATCAAACTATAAAAAATTTAGAAAATATAGACATATCAATACTAGAAAGAATTACTAATATAGTCTGTTTTCCAGAAAATAATAATCAAGAATTATTTGAACTAATTAATAATAACCTAAAACCAGAAGAAACCATCCTTTTCGACTTCCATCAACCCACCCCAGAAATCAAAAACCTATGGGGAGCCGTGGATGACATTGTTATGGGGGGAGTAAGTGAAAGTGATGTCAAAATTGGTAATCAAAATATAGTATTTAGTGGCATGGTTTCCACCGCCAATAACGGAGGTTTTGCTTCAGTGAGGACAAAAAACTTTCCTCAACCTTGGGATTTATCAACCTATCAAGGCATCCGTTTAAAGGTGAAAGGAGATGGTAAACGCTACAAATTTATCACCCGTTGCGAGGGAAAATGGGACGGCTTAAGTTATTGTTATTCCTTTGATACCGATGGAAATGATAATATTATTGACATCAATTTTAATGATTTAATACCCGTATTCAGGGCAAAAACTGTTCCAGAAGCTGATAAATTCGACTCTAGCCAAATGTATTCTATGCAATTAATGCTTAGTAAATTTGAATATGACGGAGGTTATAACCCTACTTTTGAAGCGGGTAGCTTTGCCCTCGAAATCGAATCTATTAAGGCTTACGGAGCGCAAAATGTGCCTCAAATTGTCCTGATGGGTAGTCCTAGTCAATGGCAAAATATCAACCTACATAGTTCATTTTTAAGAACCTATGTTGAAGGACTAGAAGATTTAAGTCTTTAACTATAAATCAGTTTACAAAAATAATTAAACCAACCATGGAAAGAAAAAAGTTAGTGGCGGTAATTACGGGAATTATGTCGGTACTGCTAGGGGTTGTTTACCTAGTTTTAGTACAGTTGTTGGACTCACGGGGGGCGATGATACCAGCACCCATAGAAGATTTATCTATCTTAAACCAAACAATTATGGGCTTGTGGGGCTAAATTGAATAAAAAAAAGGGCGATCGCCTCGCCCTAAAAAAATTATCTGAATCGAGGTTGATGTTGAATCAAGTTCAAAAATTCCTCACGGGTTTTATCCTCATCTTGGAAAACACCGATCATAGCACTGGTAACAGTCCAAGAACCTGGTTTTTGTACCCCACGCATAGACATACACATATGACTAGCTTCCATCACTACGGCAACGCCACGGGGGTCAAGGATGGTTTGTACGGCTTCGGCAATCTGACGGGTGAGCCTTTCTTGTACTTGTAAACGACGGGAATACATCTCTACGATACGGGCAAGTTTACTTAATCCCACCACTTTTTGATTAGGAATATAAGCAACATGGGCTCTTCCCATAAAAGGCAACATATGATGTTCACAAAGGCTGAAAAAGTCAATATCTCTGACTAAGACCATTTCATTATGACCCTCATCAAAAATAGCCCCATTCACAAGCTGTTCAAGGGATTGACTGTAGCCTTGGGTGAGGAATTGCATTGCCTCGGCGACTCTTTTGGGGGTTTTTAGTAATCCTTCTCGTTCTGGATCTTCTCCTAAACACTCCAGCATTTGATGTACTGAATCCATCATTTTTTGTTTGTTTTCTTCTTTGATGGCTTGAATTTGGGCTTCTTTGCCGTCGTGGGTGTTGCGATCTGGACGACTGCCAACATTGTTGAATACTTCAGTAACAATGGATTGAGAGTTTAGAGAATTTTCTTTAAGAGAGTCAGAACCGTTGGAAAATACTGTCATGATTAAAGTTATAAGATTACTGTATGGTTTTATTTGGGTTAACTATCGACAAAATAGCTAAACAAAGTTAGATTTTGATTTAAAGATGGGTTTTGATTTTTATAAATAATTCTTTAAATCTACAGGGGTTTACAATGCGCCTAAACTGGGGGTTACAGTCAAGTTTTCTATTACTGCTGACTGAGGTAGTAAGGCTGCGTGGAGGATGGTTTCGGCAACGATTTCAGGAGTTAACATGGCAGAGCGGTTAAGATCTGCGTTAACGGTTTGGGTATCCCAAATGGGGGTATTCACAGCTCCAGGGGATACCGTGGTTACTCTAATACCGTTACTTCTTTCTTCCATGGCTAAGGATTGCCCTAGGGTTACAAGGGCCGCTTTGCTAACGGCATAGGTACCCCATTCGGGAAAAGGACTACTAGCGGCAATGGATGCCACGTTAATAATCGTTCCTTGTTGTTGTTTTTTCATGGTTGGTAATACTCCCATGATACATTGAAAGACGCTGGTTAAGTTGAGATTAATCACTTTCTGCCAATCTTCTAGGGGGGTTTCCCTCAGTAAATTGGTATAGGCAATCCCAGCGTTATTGACTAAAATATCGATGCCACCCCATTGGGCTACAATATTGGCGATCGCCCCTTGAACCTCTGATACCTCCCCAAGGTCGAAGGGATGAGTTTTTACCTGTACCCCATAATCGGCAACTATCTTGGCTACTTCGTCTAATTTTTGAGTAGAACGAGCAATTAGACATACATCAATCCCCGCTTGGGCAAATTTGATGGCTGTTGCTTTTCCTATCCCACTACTAGCTCCCGTAATGATAGCTCGTTTCTGATTGGGGGAATTTTCCATGATATTATTTAATCCTTGTACTATATTTGGGTTGAATGATGATTGTTCAGATAAGCTGATATTACTTTCCCTGATTACTCCATCTTCTTTTCACCCTTTAAACAACGACGGTTTCACCGTCACTACTTCTATGAAGTTTTGTAACAAAATTCACATTTAAAATTATAACAGTTTCTGATCCGAGAAAACATGGAGGTAATTGAGAATGGATAATGAATTTAATTTTCTAGGAATACGCCGATTTTGCGGAATTTGTTATAACGCAGGTTTTTCCGTTCTTCTGCACTAAGACTAGAAAGATATTCTAAGTTATCTAAAATGGCCTTTTTGAGAATATCCGCCGCCCCTAGGGGATCGGAGTGGGCGCAGTTGGGGGGTTCTGGTAATATTTGATCCACAATACCTAACTCTAATAAATCCTTAGCGGTAATTTTTAGAGCCAGGGCCGCTTGTTCCGATTTTTTGGCATCCTTCCACAAGATAGCCGCACAGGCTTCTGGACTAGCTACGGTGTAAACAGAGTGTTCAAAGATCATTAATTTTTCTGCCACCCCAATGCCTAAAGCTCCCCCAGAGCCTCCTTCCCCAATGACGGTGGTAATGATGGGTACATCAAGACTAAACATTTCTCGCAAATTATAGGCGATCGCCTCTCCTTGACCCAATTTTTCCGCATCCAGTCCAGCATAAGCCCCGGGAGTGTCGATAAAGGTAATAATAGGCAAAGAAAAACGGTTCGCATGTTCCATCAAACGCATTGCCTTGCGGTATCCCCCCGGGGAAGCCATACCAAAGTTACGGGCCACATTATCCTTTGTATCTCTTCCTTTTTGATGCCCGATAATCATTACCCCCCGTCCATCGAGACGGGCAATGCCCCCAATGAGGGCTGGATCATCGTTTCCACGGCGATCGCCATGGAGTTCAAACCAATCATCGGTCATCGCTTGAACATAGTCCAGAGTAGAGGGGCGACGGGGATGACGGGCAATTTGCAACTTTTGAGAAGGGGTTAAACTACTAAAAATTTCTAACCTGAGTTGCTCTGCTTTTGACTCTAGCTCGTTTACTTGCCCCGACACATCAACATTAGTTTCCTCTGCTAGTTCCCTAATTTGGTCAATTCTCGCCTGTAATTCCACCAAAGGCTTTTCAAACTCTAACAGAAAAGTACGCTTTTTTTCGGTTTTTACCATATCAGTATCTTAATATTCTCTATCCCTATCATCTTAGGATATTGAGCATTTATTTATAATTATTGACTGTTCATTACCTAAATTGTCCATCGTCCATTGTCCATTGTCAATTGCTTTGATTCAACGTCCATGGTTAGCTTTCCCGAAACATACCATAAATCAAAAACACAATGCCGATATTAATACACACATCCGCAACATTAAAAACAGGAAAATTAATTAAACGAAAATCAAAAAAATCTACCACATAGCCAAAGATAAAACGATCTATACCATTACCAAAAGCCCCTGCTAAAATTAATCCATAGCCCCACTGTTCGGGTTTAGGTAGTTTTTCCCATAGTGCATAAACAATCAATACTAAACTAACAAACAAAGACAACCATCTTAACCAAAATGCCCCTCCACTAAAAAAACTAAAGGCAGCCCCTGTATTTTGTACATAGGTAAAGTGAAATACTCCTTCCCAAATAGGAATGGTATCATTAACATTTTCAAAGGTTAAAATAGTCAAAATTTTAGTGAGTTGGTCAATGATTAAACCAACGATCGCCACTAGCCAAAAATAAAAGTTCTTCCTCATAGTTTAGGAGGTTTTTTATAACTAATATATGTAAGTAAATTGTATATTTTAAAAATATGTAAATATATTTAGAAAAAATTAATAAAATAATATGAGTCTAATAATAAAAGCAATTAAAGCAATTAAAGGAATCAGAAGTATCTGAGAGAAAAAAGGAGTAATCGTAAAAAGGTTAATAGCATCGGTAAGATAATTAGGATCTAAATTATTACCAAATAGGGGGGTAATAAAAGTATAGCCCACCAAATAAAGAATCCCGCACAGATGAACCATGAGCAAACCAAAAAAGATGGCATACACAAATGTTTCTAATCTTCTTTTACCCGGTATGGCAAGATAACCACATAACCAAGCCCCCGGAATAAAGCCTAAGATATAACCAAAACTGGGTTGATCCAAATATTCAAAAGTTCCCCCCTGATAAAATACAGGTAACTTAAATAAACCTAAAACCAAGTAAGCAATTTGAGCATAAGCCCCAGCATTTTTTCCTGCCACACAACCCGTTAAAAATACCCCCACCAATTGATAAGTTACACCGAGGGAAGTGGGGTTTAAATCTTCTAGGGTAGTACCCTGGGGAATTACTAAAAAAACCTCTATAAATGTACCAAAAATGGTGAGCATTAAGCCTGTCAATGCCCACACAAACTCATATATCGGATTAATTTTGAGTTCTTCTTGGTCGTCTTTAGCCAATGGATTCATCTTGGTAGGGAACAGGGGCTTCTCCCCCTTCTAAGCCTAAAGATTCTAACATGGCTTGGTCTTCTTGGGGAGATTGTCCTAGGGTAGTTAAATAGTTACCGATTAACATAGCATTAATTCCCGAAATTAAACCTTGTTTTTGCCATTCTCCCATGACAGTTTCTCTTCCCCCTGCGTAGCGTAGGATTTGTTTGGGTAAGATAAAACGGAAAAGGGCGATCGCCTTCAGGGCTTGTAAAGGAGTAAGTTTGTTTTGCTCTCCTAGGGGTGTACCTTCTCTGGGGTTAAGTAAATTAATGGGTACTGATTCCACTTCCAACTCTCTGAGGGAAAGGGCTAAATCCACCCTGTCCTCCCAGCTTTCACCCATCCCCATAATACCGCCAGTACAGGCTTGAATTCCCACCGCCTTAAGGTTTTTTACCGTATCCACTCGATCTTGCCAAGTGTGGGTAGTAACGATATTTTCGTAAAAATTAGCCGATGACTCAAGGTTATGATTATAACGAGTTACCCCAGCTTCTTTTAGTTGTTGAGCTTGTTCTTGGGTAATTTCCCCTAGGGCGCAACAGGGTTTAACATTGGTTTCCGTGATAATACGGCGCACCGTGGAGATAATTTCCGCAAACTCATTATTTTTAGGGCTATTATATTTTACCCCTCGTCCTTGGGATACTAAACAAAATCTTTTTGCCCCCGCCGCTTCCGCCGCCTTAGCATATTCTAAAATTTCGTCCTCAGTTTTCAGACCATAAACGGGGGAATCTTTACCCTGATGGTGTACCGACTGTGAGCAAAAACTACAATTTTCCGAACAATTACCCGACTTTACATTAACAATACTGCAAAGATCAACTACATTACCACAACAGACCTGACGAATACGATCCGCATTTTCACACAACAAGAGGATATTTTCTTCCCCTTCAATGGTAGTAATTCTTAAGGCTTCTTCTTTGGTAATCTGTCCACCGTCTATGATGCGATCGCCCAATTCCCTTAACCACACAGCAAGAGAATTATTACTATCGGTGGAAATATTGTTAAATTGTTGTTCTGGCTTACTGATGGTGTTTACCACAAATACCGTCCCCTCATAATATGTATATTCGATGACAATTTCATCTAACCAAAGGCTAAAAAATGATGAAATAATCACCCTAAATTATACCCTAAAAGCCCATGGATAATTGATAATGAAAATTCAAAAATCCACCCCCCCAGAATCATGTTTCTGAATTTAAGACCTTAGGAGGGATTTTGCCATGGTAGTGTCTGAAAACCCCTAAAAAAATCTAAATTTCAAGAAAAAAAGAACAAAACAGAAATTATCATGTAGAATCATGGTGAAATATTATGATTAAACTTTATTTTTAAATAAGATCAGGAGGAAAAAGCTATTACTACTTCCATTCAAACAAATTCATCCGCAACATTCACCCAAGACTATAACCATGTTGCCCTAGAAATTATCGGCAGAAAACCCTTAAAAGGAGAAGTCAGAATCAGCGGAGCAAAAAATTCCGCCCTCGCCATCTTAGCAGGGACTCTTTTATGTAGCGAAGAATGTCGTTTAACTAACGTTCCTAGCCTCAAAGACGTTCAATTTATGGGTCAAGTGTTGAACGCCCTTGGGGTAAAAATTGAACAAAATCAGGATGTCTGGGACATTGATGCCCGTCAACTCAAAGACGCTCAAGCTCCCTACGAATTAGTTTCCCAGCTACGAGCCAGTTTCTTTGTCATCGGTCCTATTCTTACCCGCCTAGGGGTTGCCCACGTGCCTTTACCGGGGGGCTGTGCCATCGGTTCTCGTCCTGTAGATCTTCACGTCCGAGGGCTTCAAGCCATGGGAGCAGAGGTTATCATTGACCATGGTATCGTTAACGCTTCGGTGAAAGGAAACAAAAAAAGACTCCAAGGAGCAAACATCTTTCTCGATTATCCTAGCGTAGGGGCCACCGAAACCATCATGATGGCCGCCACCCTCGCCGAAGGAGAAACTATTATCAAAAATGCAGCCCAAGAACCCGAAATCGTTGATCTTGCCAACTTCTGTAATAGCATGGGAGCAAAGATTAAAGGCGCCGGAACAAATACCATTACCATCCAAGGGGTAAAAAGTCTTCACAGTACCGACTATGCCGTAATTCCCGATCGCATCGAAGCCGGTACATTTTTAGTCGCAGGTGCCATTACCCACTCCCCCATTACCCTCACCGCCGTTAACCGTGAGCATCTCATTCCCGTCATTGCTAAATTAGAAGAAATTGGTGTAAAAATTGCCCAAGAATCTCCCACTAGCCTTACGGTCGTACCAGGAGAACTTCGTGCCACAGACATAGAAACTTCTCCCCATCCCGGTTTTCCCACGGATATGCAAGCCCAATTCATGGCATTACTCACCGTCAGCCAAGGCAATAGCCTCATCACCGAAACTGTCTTTGAAAATCGTTTACGCCATGTAGCCGAACTCAAGCGCATGGGAGCGGACATCAAAGTAAAAGGTAACTGTGCCATGGTAAAAGGTATTTATCGTTTATCCGGCGCCCCCGTAATGGCCACGGACTTGAGAGCATCGGCCGCCCTTGTCATTGCCGCCCTCGCCGCCGATGGAACTAGCTTAATTCAAGGATTACAACACCTTGATCGAGGTTATGAAAACATTGAACAAAAACTACAAAGTCTAGGCGCCCAGATAAAACGCATTCAGTATCGTAGTTAGATTTTTGCTCCCTACCCACACCTTAATAAAATGTTGAAGCGTTAAGCCTACAGAGTGATACTGAAAGCAAAACGCTTTTAATTTTTTTTATTTATAAATAACTCCCGAATAAACTCGACAAAGTGATGAATAATAGATAGTGAGTGGTAAAAAAAAACAGAAAAAATTAGTTATCAATTGTCAATTGTCACGTTCCTATGAAAAAAATTTTACTTGTAGAAGACAGTAAAAGTACCAGAGAAATAATTAGTAATTTACTCACCAAGCAAGGATTGTCAGTAGAAAGTGTTGCCAACGGGGAGGATGCTTTGAAGGCGATGAAAACTAATATTCCAGATTTAGTAATTTTAGATATAATCTTACCAAAAATGAATGGTTATGAAGTTTGTCGCTCTATTAAATCTGGGGAAAAAACTCAAAATGTTCCCGTTATTCTTTGTTCTTCAAAAAAAGAAGAATTTGATCGTTACTGGGGCATGAAACAAGGTGCAGACGCTTACATTAGCAAACCATTTCAAGCTAGTGAACTAATGAAAATGATTAAGCAACTACTCAAAAAATAATTGTTTATAATTTATTTTCTAATGGGAATAATACACTATAATTAATGATTAGTTACACTTCTCCTAATTTTTATCGTTTAATTCCCATAATCTTTAAAGAAGTTATACTCTAATTCCATCTCAAAAGCATCGAAAATGGTAGATAATCAAAACAAATCCCCATCTATTGACGAATCGCCCTATTCCCTCGCCCTTGATACAGAATTTACCAAAGATGTAGAATCCTTAGAGGGAGAATCCCATCTCCGTTTTTTTCTGCCCTCTGGCAATGAATTTGCCCTCTCGGCCATGGGAATTAGAGAAATTATGCAACAGGAACCGGGGAACATTACCCCCGTACCTAATGCCTCTCCCCTACTTCTAGGGACCATCAATCTTCGAGGAGAAATTATTTGGGTAGCAGATCTCGGACAGTTTCTAGGTTATCCTAATGTTTTGAACACTGACCGAGGAGAAGTTCCCGTTATTGCGGTGGAGGAACAGGATATTGTTCTGGGATTAGCAGTAAAATCATTAGGGGCAATTCATTGGCTTGAGGTGGATAAATTGCAAATACCCCAAAATATTCCAGATCACATCGCTCCCTATGTTCAGGGGGAATGGGTGGAAGGAAGAAATCATCATATTAGGGTATTAGACCACATTGCGATTTTACGCTCGGCTCGTTGGGTAGCCTAACTTTAGGGTAGTTATATGATCAACACAAAATCAAGTTTAAACTTAGAATTTAGCAACTGACGGAGAAGTAAACATGGCATCAGAAACTGATTATCAAAAAAGATACGCTCAAGCACAAAACGCATATTTAGAGGGAAATTTGCCAGAGGCTCGTGATATTACCGATATTCTTGTTCATGATTACCCTGAAGATCCCACTGTTTTATTACTCAAAGGTCATATTTGCTTACAACAGGATGAGCATGATAGTGCTAAAGACAGCTATCAAAAAGTGTTGAAACTGAGCGATCGCCCCGACATCATCAACCTAGCCCATCAAGGTTTACAACAAATCAACGAGCAACAGCAAGACAGTATTTACCCCATGGAATTAGAAGATCCCAACTTTGGCGATGAAGTAGAAGACTTTGAAGAAAGTGAGAGCGAAAACTGGACCAATAGCCTTTCCCTAGATAACCTAGATTGGGATCCAGAAGACCTAGAAGAAGAAGATATAGAAGATCCAACCCTCCAGCAAAACCCTTCCTTTACCAACAGTAAACAAAGTTCATCAGAAAAGCAAAATAATCCCTTTGAAGCAGGGGAAGATGATTTTGACGATTTTGACGATGATTTAACCGCCACCAACTTCGACTCCCTCTCCCAACCCTTTGATTTTGGGTCAGAAGATAGCTCCGATGATGATGATTTTGAATTTGGCGTAACCAATCTTCAAGACTTGGATGTAAATGTTAGCCCCTCGGACATTGACTATGATAATTTCCCCCCCCTGAATCTCGGAGATGAGGACGAGTCAGAGGACATAACGGGTAGCCCTACCTTTGTGGTATCTTCAGAGCAAGAAAATTCCCAAGAATCTGATCTTGTGGATTTAGAAGAAATGCTCACCAGTAGCACTGGGGGGGACTTCCTTGATGATCTCAACGATGATGACTACGGAGACTACAGCTCCGCCCTTGAGCCTTTGACCACCCCTTCAGGCTCTTTTGCTACCAAAAATCAAACCTCCACCATCAATGAAGATGAAGATGATCAACCCCTTGCCTTTGGAGATGATGAAAAATTCTTCCTCGCCCCCGATGACCTCGATGATATTCCCGACATCTCATCGGATAGCATTCCTTCTTCTATTTTTCCCCAACCTCAGCAACTGCAAAACGATGATAAGTTTGATGATGATGAAAGTAGTTTTAGTTTTAATACCTCAGATCTCAACAGTATTGACCTAGGGGGAGATGATGGCATCGGCACCAGTGCTTCTTTTTCTCCCTACAGTACCCCCACATATCAATCTATGCCCGCAGAGATTGAAGTTCAATCTAGTAAGTTTGGGAAGTATTACAATCTCTCTACTTTTAATAAACAACTATTCCATGGACTACTCACGGGGGTAGTTTCCTTCGTTGCCGTATTTTTAATTACCTCTTTTCAGGGGGGAGGTGCCGATGGGGAAAGACAAGGGTTAGGATTTGGAAATAAATTTATCCTTGGTTTATTAACAGGAATAGCCGCTGGGGGTACCACCGCTGGGGCTGGGTTGGTGATGGCAAAACACGTGGAACGTTATACTAATGATCTACAAAATCAGTTTGATTCTATTTATCAGGGTAACTACGATGTAAAAACCACGGTCTATTCCCAAGATGAGTTTGGGACTTTGGCTTCTAGTTTTAATCACATGGCAAAAATGATTAAGATGACCACCACGGAAGCTAAAAAACGGGCGGAAGATACGGAAAAAGCTCGGGAAGATTTCCAAAAACAGGTGGTTAAGTTCCTTGATGACGTGGAAGGGGCTGCTAGAGGTGATTTAACGGTTCAGGCGGAGGTTACTTCTGATGTATTGGGGGCGGTAGCGGATGCTTTTAACTTAATTATCAAAAACGTGCGTACCATCGTAACCCAGGTAAAACAGGCGGCGGTTCAGGTGAACAAGGGTAGTACCGATAGTGAGGTGTTTGCCCGTAGTCAGTCTAGTGATGCGCTGAGGATGGCGGAGGAGTTGGCGGTTACTCTTAATTCGGTGCAGATGATGACCGATTCGATTCAGAGGGTGGCAGAAAATGCCCGAGAAGCCGAGGAGGTAGCCCGTTCTTCTAGTGTTACAGCCCTCAAGGGGGGGGATGCGGTGGAGCGCACCGTGGCTGGTATTTTACAAATTAGGGAGACGGTATCGGAAACCACTCGAAAGGTAAAACGTTTGGCGGAGGCATCCCAAAAAATTTCTACCATTGTAGCGGTAATTTCTAACATTGCTTCCCGTACTAACCTTTTGGCTCTTAATGCCTCGGTACAGGCGGCAAGGGCAGGGGAAGCGGGTCGTGGCTTCTCCATCGTAGCGGCGGAGGTACGGCAGTTGGCGGATAGATCCGCTAAGTCTTTACAGGAAATTGAGCAGATTGTATTACAAATTCAAACGGAAACAGGGTCGGTAATGACGGCGATGGAGGAGGGTATTCAACAGGTAATGGACGTTACCCGCCGTTCTGAGGATGCAAAACGCTCTTTGGAGGATATTATTCAGGTGGCGAACCGTATTGATGCCCTGGTGCGATCGATTACAGCGGATACCGATGAGCAAAGGGAAAACTCTAAGGGGGTCGCCAAAGTTATGCAGAATGTGGAGTTAACGGCTCAAGAAACTTCCCAAGAATCGCAACGGGTGGCAGGTTCTTTACAGAATTTAGTAACCATTGCTAGGGATTTAATTGCCTCGGTGGATATGTTTAAAGTTGAGTAGTAGGGGAGTATGGATAAACAGCAAAAATCGGTTTTTTCCCAAGGCGGTTTATTTACTCATACCTATTATGGTTTGTTGGGGTTACATCCTTCGGCTTCTGGGGTAGATATTCGTCGGGCGTATCGGGAGTTGAGTAAACTTTATCACCCTGATACCACTGCTTTACCCCTTGAGGAGGCTAAAACAAAATTTCAATGTTTAAATGAAGCCTACGGGGTATTGGCTAACCCTGAGAGGCGATCGCTCTATGACTTACAAATAGGTTACTCCCGTTGGAATGTAATTCAATCCCCCCTCAATTTTTATCAGGATGAAGAAGAAGAAGAATATAAAAGCTCTGCCTACCTAGATCCCACCGATAGACCTTTATCATCAGGAGAACTGTTTGCCCTGTTGCTCATGGGGGTCACCCTTTTTGCCTGTGTGATCCTTGCATTATTCCTTGCTTGGCTAAGAGGCTGATTTTTTTTGGTAAAATTATGGTGCAATAAATTGAACTACATTGATTAAAATGCCTCCATTGTCACCCACTAGCCCCCTTTACAGTCATCCCCTACCGGCGATCGAAGATTGGTTAAAATCCATGGGATGCGAACAAAATAGTCAAAAACTAAACCACTGGTACCTCAGCAAAGATCACTGGAAAGCAGAAATAATCCTCGAAACCGAAGATATTAATATAAACTATCTCCAAGCAGGAGCCGATGGCACAGACATCAAAAGAGCCTTTCGTTACTCCCTTTCCCGACAAGATATAGAAGACGCTATTTTTTCAGGGCCTTAATAAAACCTGAGAATTGAACGGTAAGGAGGCAATACATATCCCACAAAATAGGACACCCATCACCTCCTTACAATATTTTCCCCTAGCAGAGAAATTAATTATGCCTCAGCTTCGATTTGTAAAAATAGTAATGCCATAACCACTGCAGGCATAGCTAAACCCACAACAGGAACTAAAATAGAAGGTAAGAAAGCGGCTGCGTATTCTCCAAGCATGGTTGTTATTTTCCTTATGCTAAACAATAAAATTAACTACCATGGATATTACCGCTAACCTAAGCAAAAATGGACGAAATATAAAGATTCTTAACAAAAAAACTTTGAAAATCAAATCTCAAGTTAAAGTAAGCTACAAACAATAATTTTTGTGAAAAAAATATAAGGAGATCAAATAAAATCCATGAGTAGTAACGTAGTTAATTCTGGTGGAGATCCTCAAGTAGGAAATCTTAGTACTCCTATCAATGGATCTGGTTTTACAAAAGCATTTATCAACGGCTTACCCGCCTATCGCAAAGGTTTATCCCCTAACCGTCGTGGTTTAGAAATTGGCATGGCCCATGGTTATTTTCTTTATGGACCTTTTGCCCTACTAGGCCCCCTAAGAGATACTGATTTTGGCTCCCAAGCTGGTTTACTCGCAACCATTGGCTTAGTTGCTATTTTAACAATTTGTTTATCCATCTATAGTGCGGTGGGTGTTAGTAAACCCACTGAAACCTTAACCACCCCCCAAGTACCCGCAGAATTAGGTACCAAAGAAGGTTGGAGCGAATTTGCCTCTGGATTCCTTCTCGGTGCTTCTGGTGGTGCTTTCTTTGCTTTCTTCCTTTGCCAAACCTCTTATTTACAGCCCTTAATTGAAGCGGCTAAAAATGTTTGGTAATTTTTCAATGTTTTCTTGATTGTCAGGAAGAAGTTAAAATTAATCAGGCAAGGGGATATATTTCCTCTTGCTTTTTTGATGCTTTACAACTGATACTGGGTTCGCAGAAAAAGTATACTAATAAAACGAACAATGGGCTTAACCCCATTGACCATAAAAAATAACTAAAACAACAAAAATGTTGTTTAAATGTCCTAAAATAGACTTTAGCAACAAAAATGTTGTTAAACTATATAAGTAGTCAGTCTATAAAAACTAATTAACATGAGTGCCACCGTAAAAACTTTAGTCAATCAACCCTACAAGTACGGATTTATCACTGATATTGAATCCGATAGTATTCCCAAAGGATTAAGTGAAGACGTAGTCAGATTAATTTCTGCCAAGAAAAACGAACCTGAATTCATGTTGGAATTTCGCCTCAAAGCCTATCGTCAGTGGTTGAAAATGACTGAACCGCAGTGGGCTCATGTGGGCTATCCTAAAATTGATTATCAAAATATTATTTACTATTCCGCACCAAAACAGGGTAAAGAAAAGCTCAAAAGTTTAGATGATGTTGATCCTACTTTGCTCGATACCTTTGAGAAATTAGGTATTCCTTTATCCGAGCAAAAAAGATTAAGTAACGTTGCCGTAGATGCTATTTTTGACAGTGTTTCCATTGGTACCACCTTCAAAGAAAAATTAGCCGAAGACGGAGTTATCTTTTGTTCTATCTCTGAAGCATTACAAGAATATCCTGATTTAGTACAAAAATATTTAGGTAGTGTTGTCCCTGTGGGAGATAACTTTTTCTCTGCTCTCAACTCCGCCGTTTTTAGTGATGGTTCCTTTGTATTTATTCCCAAAGGGGTAAAATGCCCCATGGAATTATCCACCTATTTCCGCATTAATAATGGCGATACAGGGCAATTCGAGCGCACCTTAATCGTAGCAGAAGAAGGCGCATCGGTAAGCTACTTAGAAGGATGTACCGCCCCCATGTATGACACAAATCAACTCCATGCGGCAGTGGTAGAATTAGTAGCCCTCGACAATGCCGACATCAAATATTCCACCGTCCAAAATTGGTTTGCAGGGGATGAAAAAGGTAAAGGGGGTATTTATAACTTTGTTACTAAACGGGGACTATGTAAAGGGGTAAACTCAAAAATCTCTTGGACTCAAGTAGAAACAGGCTCTGCCATTACTTGGAAATATCCCAGTTGTGTATTAGTCGGTGATAACTCCGTGGGAGAATTTTACTCCATCGCCCTTACCAACAATATGCAACAAGCCGACACAGGCACAAAAATGGTACACATCGGCAAAAATACCCGTAGCACCATTATTTCTAAAGGTATATCCGCAGGAAACTCTAAAAATAGTTACCGTGGTTTGGTGAAAATGGGTAATAAAGCCAAGGGGGCAAGAAACTACTCCCAGTGTGACTCTATGCTTATCGGTGACAATGCCGAGGCTAATACCTTCCCTTACATTCAGGTAGATAATAATACCGCCAAATTAGAGCATGAGGCTTCTACATCTAAAATTGGCGAAGATCAACTTTTCTACTTTGCCCAAAGGGGAATTTCTGAAGAGGATGCCATTTCTATGTTGGTAAGTGGTTTTTGTAAAGATGTGTTGAACGAATTACCCATGGAATTTGCCGCGGAAGCTGATAAATTATTAAGCCTCAAATTAGAAGGCACTGTGGGTTAATTTATCCATAAACTATACTTTTATTTACTATTTATGGGCAATGGGCTTAAGCCCATTGTTGGTTTTATTGGTATGCTTTTGTTTGTTATTCAACCCTTACCCTTTGGGTAATCATAGTTGTGCCATCGTCACGGATGAAAATAGCCGAGTACCAATGATCCCCTTCATTGATGGTCACTCGTTTGAAAATACCCCCCGCAGATAGGGCATCTAATTCCATGGGTTGTGGATTGGTAAATAAAGTAGGACTTACTCGCTCTTCTTTTACCCCTCCTAATATTAAACCATTACCGATAGGATCTTCTACGATCGCATCGAAATCAAATGCTTGACCCGATCTGACAGTTTGAGGTAATCTGAAGGTAATTTGGGGAGGATTTTCCCCCGTGGTAATGCGGGTTTTTTCCGTCAAAATCTCTTGGGCAACAAGTTGTTGATTTTCAAAAGTTTGACGGGCAGTAATTTCAGAAACCATATTTACCGTTTCTCCATTTTCCTCCTTGCTACCTTCGATGATGGTGGTAGTATTGACGATTAATTGTTGTTGATTTTGTTCAGTGGAGTTAAGAGTAGTTGTATATTTTAGATTAGGATAACTATTCCAAAGTTGTTCGAGGGAATTTAAAAAAGTCTCATTATCTAAGCCATCTTCATTGCTAAATTGAGGCGAAATATATTGTTTTAAACTTTCCATATCTTGATTATTACTAGCAAAATCAATTCTGGTGATAAGTTCTATTATTTCCGTATTGATGTTATTTTGTGCCGTAGCGGGGTTATGTTTCTGTAGGGAAAAATAAAAACTAACAATAAATAACAAGGAAAAGTTTAGTATTCTTTTTAATTTTTTCTTTTTTTTAATCATTCTCTGATCTTATTTTATTGATGCTTAGTGGGTGATGAGAATAATTATAACAATCAAAACTATGGACCATTGCCTATTGCCGAACTAAACTAGAAATCATACCTTGATTCACCAACCCCCTTAACTGTTAATTGTGTGTAGTATGGGTAATTATTTTATATTTTCTTTATGTTTGAATAATTACTAATTATTTTTAAAATATTCATTAATTTACTGAGTATTATTACTTACAAATAATCAAGGAAATATTACGTTTAATAAACAAAGGTGTTTTTAAGAAAAAAGTTTTGATAGTTTAGATAAAGAATGAATGAACGAAGACGATTAAAAATGATCAAGCATTTTTCAGAAGAGTGGATTAAAGAATGGTGTTACGAAAATGGTTGGACAGACTTATTTTTAAATCGCCGAGACTATTGGGCTTTTCCTCCTAATGGGGTGATGCCATTACCTATTCCTAGGGAAATATTATTAGATATTAAGGCGGAAAAAGGATTTTCTGACCAAGAAAAAGTTTGGGTATCGGCTACTTTAATAGTTAGTTTTTTAGGGGTTATATTTAGTTATGTATTAAATTCTCCTATGCCCTTAGTTTTTGCTTTTGCTTTTTGTGCCATGGTAGTGGGAAATTTTGATATTGATTAATTCCTACATTTAAGTAAAAATGAGTGACCAAACTATTAACTTAAATCCTCCGTTGTATGAGTATTTTTTATCGGTATCTTTGAGGGAAAATCCCGTTTTAGGAGAGTTGCGGGAAGAGATGAAAAGTCATCCTGTGGGTAATATGCAAATTTGCCCTGAGCAGGGGCAGTTTATGGCTTTATTATTGAAATTGATGGGGGCAAGGAAGGTATTAGAAGTTGGGGTATTTACGGGCTATAGTTCAACCATTATGGCTTTGGCTTTGCCTGATGATGGTAAATTGATTGGTTGCGATACTTGTAAGGCTGATACGGACATTGCTAGAAAATATTGGCGTAAAGCGGGGGTAGAGGATAAAATTGAGCTTTTTTTAGCCCCTGCCCTCGATACTCTCAATGATTTAGTGGAACAAGGGGAAAGGGAAACTTTTGATTTTTGTTTTATTGATGCGGATAAGAGTAATTATCTGAATTATTATGAAAAGTGTTTGTGTTTGGTGCGTCGAGGGGGTCTAATTGCGATCGATAATGTGCTGTGGTATGGTCGGGTAGCAGATAAAAGTATTGATGATAAAAGAACCAATAAAATTAGGGAGTTTAACCAATTTTTAAAGGAAGATGATCGTATTGATCTTAGTTTAATTCCCATTGGTGATGGTTTAACTTTGGCTCGAAAAAGGTAAATATTGCTTTACGGAAGATAAAAGTAAAAGGTTGCCCCCTTATTTGGGGCGGCATCATACCAGATTTCACCATGGTGTCTTTGAATAATGCGCTTGACGGTGGATAAACCTATACCTGTGCCTTTAAATTCTCTATCGGTATGTAAGCGATGGAAGGGGGTAAACAATTTTTTGGCAGTATTGGGATCAAATCCTGCTCCATTATCTTTGATAAAATATACATTCTGATTACCTTTTTTTAGTAGTCCAAATTCGATGCGAGGGTTTTCGGTTTTAGAGCTATATTTATAGGCATTTTCTAAGAGATTTTCGACCACAATTCTCATTAAATTAATATCTCCTTGGCAATAAAGCTCAGGGGTAATGATAAAATCAACGGTACGATTTTTATTTTCTATCCTAAATTTGTCACTAATTTCGCTCACTACTTCGCTGATGTTGAAGGTGGAGTATTCTATTTCGATATTTTGTACTTGGGATAAACGTAATAAATCTCGAATCACTTCAGCCATTCTTTTACCTTCATCATAGATGTACTGAAAATATTCTTTGACGTTGGGTTCAAATTGATGACTAAATTCTTGCGCTATGAGTTGACTAAATCCGTTGATGACGTGAATTTTATTTTTTAGGTCATGGGATACTCGATAGCTAAATGCTTCTAGGTCTTGATTTAATAGTATCAGTTGTTCATTTTTTCTTTCAATCTCTCTTTGCATTTTGAGTAAACGCAATTGATTTTCTACTCGAATGACTACTTCTTCGATTTGAAAGGGTTTGGTGATGTAGTCAACTCCCCCAACCTTAAAAGCATGGACTTTGTCGAAGGTGTCGTTAAGGGCGCTGAGGAAGATGACGGGGATATGTTGGGTTTTTTCTTGGGATTTAAGAATTTTACATACTTCATAGCCATCTAGGTTGGGCATTTTTATGTCTAGTAGGATTAAGTCTGGAGGTTCTATTTCTATTACTTGTAGGGCTTGTTTACCGCTTAACACCCTTCTTACATCATAGTCATGGTCGGTGAGCATGGTAAATAGTAGTTGTAGGTTTTCGGGTACATCATCAACGATGAGAATGTCTCCTTTGGCGGTATTTAAGTTATTCATGGCTATTTTGGGTTAGGTTAGTTATTTGCTCAAAGAATAGGTTATTGAGCATGTGGTTAAGGTGATGGGTTAAGGAGCTATATTCTGCGGGTATTTCGGCTATTAGTTTTTTTATTTTTAATTCTCTGGCACTCAAGGCGGCTTGATGGAGTTGATTTTTCCACGGGGGGGGCATTTTTCGTAGTTGAGTTTGTACTTGTTGAATATCGAGGGTGGGGGGTTTTGTTTTTTCTTGGGTTTTTTCTTGGTTTTCTTGGTAGATATATTTAACCCCTAGATGTTTTGCCATCATCTCAAAGATGATTTTTTCTTGGAAGGGTTTACTCACAAAGTCGTTACATCCTACTTCGAGAATGGCTTCTCTTTCTTCGTCGAAGGCGGTGGCGGTGAGGGCGATAATGGGTACTGGTTTTTGGTTGTTATTTTTCTCTAGTTTACGAATATTACGACTGGCTTGATAGCCGTCCATTACGGGCATTCTCATGTCCATCCAAATTAGGTTGGGTTGCCATGTTTCCCAAAGTGCGATCGCCTCTTGACCATTACAAGCAGTTTGTACATCAAAACCCATGGATTTTAACATTTTTTCCATCAAAAGTCGATTATTCTCCACATCCTCCACCACCAAAATGCGATAAAGGGGTTGTGATTGCTGTAAACCAATAATCTGACGAGAATTATTCAGAGGTTTTTCTTCAATTTTTTCGGGAAGAGTCATAACAATACGACAAGTAAAAATAGAACCTTCCCCCAAACGACTTCTCACCGTTATATCACCATCCATCAAACGGGCAAACTGACGACTAATCGATAACCCTAAACCAGTACCTTCCCTAGAATGAATACTATTATCAGTCTGCTTAAAAGGCTCAAAAATACTCTCTAAATTCTCCTCCTCAATACCTATGCCCGTATCCTTCACCTCAATCAACAACTTAACTTGTGGATAAGGCAAAGTATCCAGTGATAATAAAGATAAAACTAAATCCACATAACCCTTATCCGTAAACTTAATGGCATTACCCACCAAATTAACGATAATCTGGCGTAATTTACTCTCATCCCCCTGTAGATATTTGGGCAAGTCATCATCTTGATATACTCGAAAAGGTAAACCCTTAGAATTAGACTTAATGGTTAACAACTCCTGCACCGACTTAATCAAATTGTGGAGATTAAAACAAGTTTGGTGTAAAGTAATCTGCCCTGCCTCAATGCGAGACATTTCCAAAACATCATTAATCAAAGACAATAAATGCTCTCCACTACGATTTATAATGCCCAAATACTCCTGCTGTGTCTGAGAAAGGGAACAATCTCGATTCATCATTTGAGTAAAACCCAAAATAGCATTAAGAGGAGTACGTAATTCATGGCTCATTTTTGCTAGAAACTGACTTTTTGCCAAATTAGCCGCATTGGCTTGTTTCGTGGTTTCTTCTAAAAGATATTGGGAATGTTGGGAAAACTCTAAAGCCGTTAACAATAAAACCTTGCGCAACTCTTGGGCTGCCTCAATTTCCACCGACTCCCAAGGAAAAGACTTATTTTTGATGGTTTCTTTCCACAAAGCAAAGGAATTACGGGGGGAAAGTTGGGGAATATTATCAACATTTTCCACATTTACATCATAGGGATTCCCCGCCCATGCCACTTGATAGGATTGTTCCGCTCGAAACCAAATTAAATGATAAGTATGATTAGTTAAAAACAAAGATATGCTCAAAATTCCACATCCAGTATCTTGAAACTCCTGCGCTGGAGGATAAATAGTAGCAAGAGAGTCTGTAAAAAATATTTCCTGTTGACTAGGGTTGAGAAATTCCTTCATTAAATCATTTACTTGGGATTGGCTAGGGGTACTTCCCATCAAATGAACATCATCATCCAAACACACCACCAAACCTTGGGATTTTGTCAGATTGATTAAACTATTCTTATTTCGCATAAAAACATCTTTAATCAATTCTGGACTCCTTAAAAAACCTTGCCTAAGCCTATTTTGAATCCCTTGTATTTGAAGGCGATAATTTTTAAATTTTTGTTCTTGTTTACAGAATAAGTGCGCTGATAAAAATTGCCCTAAAAATTCCCCTGCTTTTCTCGTTTCATAGTTAATATACTTGGGAGAATAGTGATGACAGGCAATTAAACCCCAAAGTTTATTTTGGTTTATCAGGGATATGGACATGGAAGCCTTTACCCCCATATTTTTGAGGTATTGAATATGACAGGGAAAAACACTCCTTAAAGTTGAGCGACTTAAATCTAACTCTTGGTTTTTGAGGGGATGTTGGATGGGAATAATCTCCACGGGGGGGGCCGATACATCACAAATAATCCTTAACCAGTTACGTTCATAAAATTCCCGTGCAGGGGTGGGAATATCGTAGGAGGGGTAGTGTAAACCGAGATAGCTTTCGATACCTTCTTTTTTATCCTCTGCAATGACAACTCCGCTACTATCAAAATTAAAACGATAAATTAAAACTCGATCAAATTGAGTTATTTTCCTGATTTCTTGGGTAATAATTTCGTAGGTTTTTTCGAGGCTATAGCTAGAGGTGGTGTTAAGAATAGCATTATTGAGAAGACTATATAAATCTGGTAAAAATCTTTGATGGGAAAACTTTAGAGGTTCAAGTTCTAAGATAATACTATCTTGAATGGTGTGAATAGTACCTTGAAATGTAGTTTTTTTCTTACGGGTTTTAACTTTAATAATCTCAAAAAAATCGTGACTATTATTTTTTAAGGAAGCTAAGATGTTATTTATTTGTTTCGGATAAAGTATTTTTTTTAGATGCTTTCCGAGAAGATTTGATGGTGCTATGTCTAAAAACTCTTCAACATTATTACTAACTTGAATAATTTCTAGGGTGGCAAAGTCAATAACTATCAAGATTCCGTGGCCTTGAATAGAACCAGGGTACCTAATCTCAAATTGTTCATGGGATTGTTGTTGGACGCTTGCTAGGTCAATCATGATAGTTTTTTAAATGAGAAGAAAAAAAATTTAAGGGTGATATTTTTAATTATTTATCAAGGTAAAGTTACTTTTTTTTAAGGGTTAAAGTAATTTTATTTTACCCATTTTTTTCAAAACATGGTCATGATTATTTAACAATTATTAATTAATTAAGTTACAAAAGTTAAATGTCCCAGTCTTCATCTTCAAAGTCATCAAAATCTTGATCTTGTTGGTAGGGGGGGGTAATAACTCGATAGGTAGCATCATAAATTCCCCCTTGGTTGGCACTGGGGCGAGAGGGTTGGCGAGGGGAAATCTTAGCACTTTTAGGCACTATTTCCGTCCTTTCCCCTGGCTGATAGGAGTAGGGGGCTGCTTGACGGGGTTTTTGATTGATTTCTATTTCTGGTTCTGGTTGATCTATAATTTCTACTTTTGGGGTATCAATTGTTTCTGGGGGGGGGGTTATGTTGATATTTTTTTCTTCTGGTTTTTCTTCTAAAATATCTAGTTTTTTTTCTGATTTAATATTTTCTTGGGGGGTGTTATTTGTTATGTTATTTGTGGTTTCTTTTTGATATTTTATCGGTTCTCTAGGTTCAAAATTGGGTTTATTTTCTGTGTCTAAGCTGTCGGGATAAATAGGATCGTCTTGGTAGGTAGGTTGATAGTAGGGATGGGATTTTTCTTCTATTTTGGTGGAGTATTGCCTATTTTTTGATGGTTTTGGGTTGTTGGGGCTGGTGGGATTATAGTTAGAATATTGTGAAGTTTTGGGGGCGGATAATTTATTAAAAAAGTTGATTATTAGGGTGGAGATTATTCCTCCGAAAAAGCCACTAAAAAGAATTATGGACAGAGGGATATTAACAGGTGAGCTTCCTAATATAATAATAGGAATGGCTTGGGAGTTTTGTACTAATAATAAAATTAAGATTAAAAAAAAGACAATTAATATTAAACTTTTTAAGTTCATGATCAGGTTAATGGGACAGGGATATTATTATTTTTGGTTATGGCAATTTTAAATGGTTTGTGACATATTTAAGGGCAATAAAAGGGTAAAGTTTTTAACTCGTGGGTGAAGTGAGATAGGATTTTGGTGGGCATAGCCCACCGTTGATTTTTTTTGTTAATAATAAATAATATTATTTTTCTAGGGGGAAATAGACGAGGGGAAACCAACTACGGTGGAGGATTTCTTGGGCAAAACTTTTTACTGTCCAGTTTAGTAATATGTTATCACGGTCATCGGCAACGGCGATCGCACTTACATCATAATTAAGGGCAAGGTCAAGAATTTCCAAAATGGGGTCACCTTTTTTGACGATGGATTGAACTTCTAAACCTAAATCTTTTAACTCTTGTTCAACCTTTGCTAAATCTTTTTGAGCATTTTCTACCCTATTTTCTAATAATAAAGGAGAGCGAGAAACTTCTTCTACTACGGTTACTAATAAAATTTGATGTTGAGTTTTCAAAGACTCTTTTTGACAATATTCTTTTACTTTATTAATAAGATAACGGGAAGATTTACCACCCTTATAAGGTACTAACCAAAAACGATTGAGATGCTTACATCTTAGGGCTAATTCCTCATCTCGGTAAACGGAGATTAATTGAGGACGTAAAATCATGAAAGGAACTTTTAATTTTTTGGTCAATTTTGTAGCGGTTGAGCCAAATATTCCCTCTTGAATGGCTGTTTTTACGGTAGTACCAAGAATAACAAAATCAATATTATTTTTTTCTACGGTTTCAATTATATTGGTGGTAGGTTCTCCCGATAACACCTCTACATTAACCTTAATAGAGTCTGGAACATTCTCTAATTGAGAAGATAGGAAATTTTTGACCTCATCAATTTTATCTTGGTCAACACGGGGAATTTCTCCTTCTGTCCAGAGGGGAACACTGTGCAAAAAAGTAATTTCTTTTAGGCCACTATGTTCAAAACTACTTATAAAACGGGCTAACTTTTGTAGTCCATCTTTTAAGTCTGTACAAATTAGGCAACGCTGAAGCATATATTTTTCTTTAGGAATATTTTATTTTATTTATTTTAGGGTAACATTTAATCATATTAATTACTGATTAAACTTTAGATGATAGTGATAAATATTATTTATTAATATTATTTTAAATTTTTTCTCCACTGAGAATAAATACGGGGGCAATGGCGGCAAATACTTGACTCATCCCCCTTGTTTCTAGGCGGTTGATGGATGATTGTACTACTTCTATGTTTCTGGCTTGTAGTTGGGCTAATCCTTCCGAGAGTTGATAAAGATTTTCAAGGTTAGATGCGATCGCCACTACTCGACCACCCCCTTGTAAGTTATCCCAAACTTGGGTTAAAACAGCCTTAACGGATTTACCACCCCCAATAAAAACTCGATCAGGTTTAGATTTTATTTCCCCAAGACAATCAGGGGCGCTACCCTCCATTACTGTAACATTAGTTACTTTAAACTTTTTACAATTTTTGTTAACTAAAGAAACAATCTCTGGATCTCGTTCAACGGCAATAATTTCGCTCTGGGGGCATAGTAAAGCCATTTCAATGGAAACTGTACCAGTACCCGCTCCAATATCCCAAATTACGGATTTATCTTCTAGGCGCAAAGCTGACAAAATCAATAATCTTACTTCTCTTTTGGTTAACGGAATTCCGGGTAAACGTTCAAAAAGTTCGTCGGGAATGCCTGAAGTTTTATATTTCCACACCATAATTTAAAGTTTATTATTTGATGATCAAAACAATTATAATTGACATCCTCCCGTGCCTGAAGGCGACGGGATTCCTAAAACAAGCTCAAACTTAATTGAGTTCCTTTTAGGATGGTTGACGCTTCATCGCATACTGCTACCTTTGCGGTAGTCTTACGCCCTGCTCCACATCCATTTAAAGCCTTGGAATGCCCTCCCACGGCTGTTTTTAATATATTTTGACTTGCATTAATATCACGATCATGTACTGC
>NZ_JBSZCP010000036.1:0-14865 GCF_054166785.1 Cyanobacterium sp. | reverse complement strand
TGCTGAAGCACTCGAGGCATTTCGCACTGCTGTATCTTTTCGTTTTGTCCACTGGCTTGCCCATAATACTGAGGTATTTTCTGCTTATAAAGCTAGTTTAGGCTTTGTTTGGGCTTGAGTTTTGTTTAAGTACCGTTAAGCCAATCAGAAATTGCCGAACAGTTGAATATGCCCCTTGGCACGGTGAAAACCTATAAACGCAAAGGACTATTGAAGTTGAGAGAATTATTACAGGAGTTAGTTAATTAATCATGAAAGATTTTAAAGAAGAAGAAATTAGGGAACTTTTAGCCAGTTATGTTTTGGGCGATTCTAGCCCCGAAGAAACCTCGATGGTACATCAGTTATTACAATCTCAGCCTGAGTTACAACAAGAAATTGAGAGCCTACAAAAAACCCTTGCCCTTTATCCCCTTGCTTTACCAGAGGTGGAATTACCTAGTACATTGGGCGATCGCATTTTAGCTCAAGCGACACAGGAAAATCAAGCCATCCCTGAAAGTAAGACAACGCCCACCAAAGTTAAACATAGTCCTTTACCTTTAAAAACCATTTTTAGTGCCATCAGCGCCACTTTAATAGTAGTTTTAGGAGGTTATAACTATACACTGCAAAGACAAATTGCCCGAATGGATAGGGAATTAGAAGAATACCAAAGTGCGATCGCCAGAGGAACTATCTTACAGCAAGAGCTTTTATCTGAAACAAACAATAACCTAGTTGTCCTCAAAGGAACAGAATCTAATCCTCAATCATCAGGTAGTTTATTAGTTAATACCGAAGCAGATACCATCATGGTGATAACTCAAAACTTATACCCCATCGCTGAAGATAAAGTATATCGTCTTTGGGGTATTGTGGACGGTGAAAAAATATACTGCGGAGAATTTAAACCCGATTCCCAAGGTAATAGTTTGATAAAATTCCCTTTAGATCCAGATATGCTCAATCCTTCCCAAATAGTAATTACCCTCGAAAACTCAGAAAGTGATTTATTTCCCCAAGGACAAGCAGTCATGGTCAGTAACTTATAAAGTATATCAAATCTGACCGTCAGGGTAAACAAAAATAAGTTTGAGCCTTTAAACTTTAGGTTACTTTTAAATTAAATTATCAATTATCTTTTTTTTGTAAAACTGCAGTGAAATAAACTAGACTTCCATCAACAAAACCATTGTAAATTTTACTATTTTTTACCCCCGCAAATTCAGAAAAAATGTGACGTAACATTTTAGGTACATTATTATTTATTTTTTCTTTTTTTAGTTGATCAATTAATTCTAAAGCCTTGATTACATTAGATGTAATATTCTGTTTTTCTACTAAAACTAAACCAGACTTATTTAAACTTTTTTCTAATTTTTCCACATCATTTACAGGACGTAAATCAGCCCATGAAAACAAACCATCAGGCTTTAAAACTCGGTGAACTTCCGCTAAAAATTTATCCATAGAACCATAACAATGGGAAGATTCTACATTCAAAATTACATCAAAAGAATTTTCCAAAAAAGGCAAATTCTCACTATCACCCTCTTGATAAGATAAATTTGGTAATTTATATAGTTGTTTTGATAAAGCAATATTTTCTTGAGCAATATCAATCCCAATAATCTCCGCCGGGGATAAATATTTGGCAATAAAAAAACTACCTCCACCCCGACCAGAACCAATCTCCAATACTTTTTTATGTTGTAGATTAGTAATACTAGCAACTTTTTGATAAAGTTGAATAAAGTATTTATTTTCTGCTTCTTCTAAAGATAAATTGATTGGTTTTAATTGATGATCAATATCCGCAAAACCATAATTCATAAATTCCCAATCTTCTTTCTGATATGATTTAGCTAAAAAATCGTACCATGAACGCCATAATCTTCTTTTTATTTTAGGAGAAATTACCGTTAAAAATATAAATAGGTTTTCTATCATATCTTTCTAAAATTTCTTATTAAATATTGAATTTTATTTTTATCTCTTATACCATATTCTTTGAGGAAAAGGCGAAGTTTTTGGAATATTGTACCAATACGACGACGAAGGGCGATCGCACCGCACCCATCAACCACTGACAAACAAAGCCGAAGGAATCGCAAAAAAAACCGCTCCCACCGTCACCGACAAAGAAAAAATTTGAATAGCTTTTTTTGAAATCAAAATCAGTTTTTGTCTGAATGAGAAAAATAGCCTAGCTCAAAGCCCCACCACAACTAGAACCGCTCCCCGCTGTGCAACCATAACAATAAGATGCAGTTTGTACTTTTTCTATGACATCTAAACTATCCAATTCCAATAACTTCGCCACCGTCAAATTATCTCCATCTTTAGTTTTTGCAGGTAATTTTTCCATCTGATTAAAGTCACAATCATAAACATTGCCCAAATAATCAATAGATAATTCATGCCGACACATTAAACTATTAACCGTAGTGGGATTAAAATTAGACTCTAAAAATAATAAATAATCATCAATTAAACCCTGTTTTTGCAAGAAAAATTTAGTCCTGCCAATGGGCAAATTAGTAATAGTTAAAAGGTTATTAAATTTAATCTCAAAGTGTTCTTGTAAGAACATTTTATAATCAGTTTCTAACTTACCTTGTTCTGCGGTTAAGGAAAAATTTTTAGTCGTAGGTAAAGGAGGGTTGTAAACCAAATCTAAAACTAAGTCAGGATTATCTCCATAACCTAAACTATTCAGCCATTTAATTGCCTTAATAGATTGGTCATAAACCCCTTTTCCACGCATTTTATCAACATTATCCTCCAAATAACAAGGTAAAGAAGCCACAATCCTCACCTTATTTTTTGCACAATATTCAGGTATATCCTGAAACCCTTCCTCAAAATAAATAGTTAAATTAGACCTAACAATAACCTCTTTATTATATTGTCTAGCGGTTTCTACTAGGGGCTTAAATCCATAATTTAACTCTGGAGCTCCCCCTGTCAAATCGATGGTTTTTATTTGAGGAAATTTAATAATTAACTGTTGCAATTGTTCACAAATTTCGGGAGTTAATTCTTCTGTGCGTAACGGACTAGCTTCCACATGACAATGACTACAGGCTAAATTACATTTTCTACCTAAATTAATTTGTAAAACTGTTATTTTATCTTTAAGTAAGGGCTTTTTTATTTTTTGGGCAAAAGGGGTTATTTTAGTTACTGTATCAAAACTCATATTTATTGATAAATTTTTTATTAATTTTGGCAAGACTACGGCTAAGGGACTTAAGCCCCCTGTTTACAAGATAAGAGAATGATTGAAATAGTGTTGAATTTAGCAACAACCTCCACCGTCATAATGCCATGTGGAATCGGTGATATAGACATCAGAAAATTTACTCAATTTTTTCGCTGTTTTATCACACACAGAAGCGGGGACACCTTTACTTAAAATATGTCCTGCATTATCATCAAAATGGTCTAAATCACCATGGTAAATTGCCGTTTTTCCAGTAAAAATACAAGCTCCATCCTCAGGAATTGCCACTTTAAAAGATACAGTATCCAAACTTTCTAATAACAAAGGTTTTTCTAATTGATAACTATGGGTATCTAGTAAACGATAGGGACGACGCACACGAATTTCTATCTGTCCAAAACCAGCATCAATCAATTGTTGGGTATATTCATCATAGGTCAGCGCCCCTGATAGGCACATTGCCCGTAAACGCTCATCTTGTCTGAGATGAAAGGGAATCGGTTCAGTAGCAATGGGATCGCTCATTAAGAGTTTTCCTCCCGGTTTTAAGACTCGGTAAACTTCTTTGAGGGCTTTGGTTAAGTCTTCTGGCTCGAAAATATTGAAAAGGCAATTTTGAGCTACTAAGTCAACGGATTCATCGGCTACGGGTAGGTTAAAGGCATCTCCTTCCCTTATGTCAACAAATTCTTCTTGAAACCAATCATTAAGGGTTGTGGCTTGAGTTAGATTTTCCCTAGCAACGTCTCTCATAGCTTTGACAGGATCAACCGCAATAACTCCTTGGGGCTGACGACTAAAATAAGCAAATTGGAGAGCTTCTAAACCTCCTCCTACCCCTACATACAAAACGGTAGGATTTTTTCCTAGCTCGTTAGGGTGAACTGTTGTACCACAGCCGTAGTTCATTTCCTGCATTTTTTGAGGAATTTTTAGACTAGGTAATTGTAGAGAAGTGCTTTGGACGCAACATAAACCTACTTCGGGAGTTTGGGCTACTTCTGCATAAAATTGGGCTGTGGTTTCTAAATAGGTCATGGATTTTTTTATAAATTTTTGAACGAAACTAAAGTGAATACGAACTAAAAGGAAGAAAGGTTTTGATCATCATAGCAACCATTTACATAAAAAAATGAGGTAGATGTTTAAGAAGGTTGACTGTAAACACTCAATACCAAAATAAATTTGATACACTGAAAAAAAGATGAGCGTTAAATATATATTCATCCACACTGATTTTATGAAAAAGTCTATCACCACACCATCCCAGCATTGGAAAAAATTATTTCTTGCCCTCGCCACGGGAGCTTTTTTACCCCTATTAAATCCTGTGCCTACTCAGGCGGAAATGGTGAATAGTCCTAAGTCGGTGGTGGATGAGGTCTGGCAAATTGTTAATCGAGAGTTTGTGGATGGAGATTTCAATCAGGTTGATTGGCAAAGAAAAAGAACGGAGTTACTAAGCCGTGATTATCGCACCACGAGACAAGCCTATCAAGCTATTGAGAATGCTTTGAAAGATTTGGGTGATCCCTATACTCGTTTTTTAGGACCTGATCAGTTTGAATATTTGACTAATCAAACTTCTGGAAGGGTTTCTGGGGTGGGGATTCGTATGGCGGTTGATCAAAGAACTCAGGATTTATATGTGGTGGAGACGATTCGTAATTCCCCTGCGGCGGAAATGGGACTCAAAAGGGGCGATCGCATTGTGCGCATTGATGGTAAACCAACGGCTTTAATGGACTTGGCACAAGCCTCAGAAGCCATGCAAGGGGATAATGGCAGTGATGTAAGGCTACAAATTGCCCGTCAAGGGGAATCTAGTTTTGAGGTGACGATTACCCGTGCAGAGATTCAAATTCCCGCAGTGGACTACAGCCTTAGACAAGAAGGTTCATTAAATGTGGGCTATATTCGACTAGAAGAATTTAGTTCTAATGCTTCCGATCAAATGAGAGAAGCCATTACCAGCCTTCAGGAAAAAGATGTTTCTGCTTTTGTCTTGGACTTGAGAGGCAACCCTGGAGGACTTTTATTTGCCAGTGTGGACATCGCTAGAATGTGGATGGCGCAAGGAGAAATCGTGGATGTGGTTGATCGTCGGGGAGGGCATCGTCGCTTCCATGCTAACAATTCTGCCCTTACGGATCTTCCCCTCGTGGTGTTGGTGGATGGTAATTCCGCTAGTGCCAGTGAGATTTTGGCGGGGGCTTTAAAGGAAAATAATCGAGCTACTGTAGTGGGTACTAACACCTTTGGTAAGGGTACTGTACAATCAGTTCATTCTCTATCGGACGGCTCAGGTTTGGCGGTGACCATTTCCCGTTATTACCCCCCCAGCGGTTTAAATATCAGTAAAAATGGTATTTCCCCTAATGTGGTACAAAATATTAGCCGTCAACAGCAATCACGACTAAGGGATGATCCTTCTTTAGTCGGTACCCAGTCCGATCCTCAGTATTACAGAGCTATCAGTGTGTTGAGAAATCTGGCAACTTCCCCTGTACAAAATAACCCTGTTAGTCGGAATTATTAAAATGTTCCCTTAACGTTATTCTGGTGGTTGCCACACCGCTGCTTTAATCACCACGGATAATACACTAATGTTATAAATTGACCAACTTACATTTAAGAAAAACAGTGCAGGCTCATTGTATGTACCCATAATAAGCCTAAAGCCTGTCCATAGAATACCGCCGATGGTCAGAACAACGATCGCAATTTGGGGAATTATTAAACGAAAATAGTTTCCCGATTGTCTTTCCTTGGGTGTAACCTTAAAGCTGAGGGGTTTCCCACTAAATACACTAACCACCGCTTGGATATATAAAGGAAAAAGGGCGATCGCATATTGTTCACTGCGCCAAAGTTCCCTTGGGGGAATACCCGAACTAGCCATCATAAAAGTAAGACGATTGAGAATAAAAGCGGGAAAAAAATAAATAGCAAACTCATTACTATAATCAGTCACAGGAACTAAACCCGTATAATAATAAATGATCGGACTCAACAAAAAAACAACTATGCTAAACCCCGAAAAATAACTATACATGGTTTGAAAATACTGCAACCTTTGCCCCAAACTCAAACCCTTTTTCGTTAAAGGAGATTCCCTTAACAACACCTGAATCGTTCCCTGGGCCCACCGCAATCGTTGTTGTAAAGTAGAAATCAAATCATCGGGAGCGAGTCCTGCCGACAACGGTTCATTATGATAAACCGACCTCCAACCAGCACTATGTAACCTCATGGCGGTATTCATATCCTCCGTAATGCTGTTACTCGATACCCCTCCCACCAAATCAAACTCCTCCAACCGAGACTCATCTTTTTGAAAATCCGCTGCAAAATTTTGCAACCCCACCATAACTAGGGCTTCCCTCCTCAATACCGCATTCGTACCAGTGTAAAAAGCTGAATTCATACCATCTTTACTTTGTTGAATTAAACCATAAAAAAGATGGGCTTGATGACCAAAAGGATCTCCCGAAGGAAGATTATAAAAGGCTTGGGGAGTTTGCACAAAGGCAACCATATTTTCGTAATATCGCCCCGTCATCAAATTGTAAGAAAAAAAATAAGGGATAACTCTTTGTAAAAATTGCGGTTCGGGGATATGATCTGCATCGAGGGTTAAAATAAAATCACCGTTAGTGTTCCCAGAAAAAATGGCATAATTAATATTTCCCGCCTTGGCGTGATGAGGTTTCCCGGGGGGTTTAGGACGGGCAATATATCTACATCTGAGTAAGTCCGTTAATTTTAATTCCTCTTCTTCGATGGTGTCCAATAACTCTTCTCTTTTTTTGACCAAATATTGGTTAATGTGTTGAAGACTGGGGTTAAACTGCAATATTAACTCTGTTAGTCCTTTCAAATAACCTGCCATCAAAGATTCTATGGCCGTTTTCTCCATACCAAGAATGGGAGTGGGAGTATAGGATTTATAAAGGGTAAGACAATTTCCTTGTTTGCCCATGGACATATAGCTATAATTGTCCATCACTTCAGAGATAGCTTTAAAGTGTTTTCCTTCATCTTCATTTACTGCGGGTAAATTAGGGCTGGTAAATAGTTTATTGACTTCATGATGACGGTTGTTATCCCAAATTTTGATTTCCACGCCATAGCTTAGAATGGTTAAATCAATTAACGTTAAATATTGTTTTTCGGTTTGCAGACTATTTTTGATAATTTGATGTTCAAAACCTTCTAAAACTGCTAAGTGACAATCTTGCCATGCTTCTTCTGGTACATAGGATGGTTTTTGTCTTTCAAACCACCGTAAGACTTTACTTGTAAATTCTTTTTTGGGCTCAACTTTGATGCGAAATTTACTTAATATTTTTTGAGCATTCTCCAGTTCCGGGCTTAAGGTTTCTACCTGTTCTAAATTGGCTAATAATTGCGATCGCCTATGACTAATAACTCTCACCTCTTCTCTTAAACGAGGGCTTTGTAAATCCTCAATATTAAGCCTTTGAGTCATGGCTCTCATCTGCGCAGAATTGCCATCATCAAGAATATAAACTCTGAGCTTCGACACAGGATAATCCATATTTAAAGCAGCCCTAGCTGTCTGCTCTACCATATCCGCAGGTTCGTTATAACAGGTAATAAAGACATCTACTGAAGGGATTTGTTCCTCTGGTAAAGCTGGTTGAAGATATTTTAAAGAGCGAATATTACGTTCAAGGGGATTCCACAACCCAATAAAAAACATCAATCCTCCTACATAACAGTAAATTTCAGCTAATAACAACGGGATAGATAACCACAGAGCCGAAACATTAATAGAATTAAAAATACGCCATTGTAGATACCACCCACCGCAAATGAGATTGATAATAATTAGAAAACGTAAAGCTCTTGTTCCCTTTCTTAGGCGAGTTTCTAAGTTGCTTGAAAAACAATAATCATCTTCAACCATAGTCTAATGTTTAATTTGTTTATAGGAAAATCTTGCCTTCAAAATTTTTCAATTAAAAAGGACTTTTTCAGTAATAATTCTTCGTTTGTAATATTTTTAGTTTTACTAAACACCGAGTACCTAAATTTTAGGATTAGGAGTATTAGGTAACCCATTGCCTTGTTTTCTTTCTCTGATGGCGCTCCACCAAGGAGAATCGAGGTTAAAGTTATTCGCAAAAGTAGGTTTTTGGTCACTTACATGATAGAGCAAGGATTGTAATATCAAACTATTAGTTTTGGCACTAAAACCCCTAACTTGTTCACCGTTTACTTCCCTGATACCTTCGCCATAGCCGAGGTTGTCATCGTAGGCGTTTTTGACTGATTCCCTCAGTTGACGGGTATAGTCATTATTAGGAAAAAGGGCATGATAAGCAAAAGCAGAGCTAGTGCTGACTATTCTTTGTTCGGCGGGTAAGATTTCTTGATCGCTTAATACGGCCCAAGGTTGGTTATCGTTTCCAATGATGGTGCTGTGAATAACATGGGGGGTGCTGGAAATCAGGCTCGTATCACTGGCACTCAGTCTGCCTGTGCGCTGATAACGTTGGGTTTCTGCCTTCAAAATCCCCTCTATGTGAGGTTTAAGGGGAGATTCTAGTCCAAAATATAAGCCATATTGCAGTAAAGGGCTACTAATGAGGCGGTTATTGTCGGGGAGGGTATTACTGGTAACGGTTTGGGGAGCAATGGGAAGAGGTATTCCTTCTACTTCTATTTTTCGATATTGTCGATTGGAGTTATTGATGTCAAAGCCCCACAGTTGAAAACCTTTTTCGGCTATTTCTTGATAACCGATGAAGTTGTTGGGATATACTCTAGTGAGGTTTTGATTTTCTCTTTCAAGGGCGATCGCACTGTGAACACGACGATTTTGGATTACCCTCAAATAAGACCAATCAAGAAGGATAGAATCAATGGATTGGCTATAACGGGGATAGCAAGATTTAAGATCATGGAGAGCGATGAACAACCTACCTATGTCTAACCCAGACCAACCATTGCCGATGCCTGAGACGTTATTGTTGGCATAATCTACCGGTTGCAGGGTACGAACATTATAACCTCGGTGGGGTAGTTCCCCCGCAAATAAGGGTAGTTTTTGTAATGCCCCTAAAAACATTCTTACCCTTTCCTCAAACACTTCATTACTGATAATGTCTAAAGATTCCGCCGCCTGTAGTGCCATCAGATAATCCCCCATCCCCCATAAACTGGTGGCTCGAACATCGGTGCGATCGCTCACTAACCCTGTACGGGGTTCATAATGGGATTCAAAATACTGCCATGCTCTTCGGGCAATTTGCCTTGTCTCTTCATCCCAAAGATTGTGGTTTATCGGGTAACAACTACCCCCAAAATCTCCCTCTATAAAAGCAATGGGTTCAACATCAACACTACCCCTTGGGTTAATAACCCCAGCCACAGGAGAAGGATAGTCATTCATTATCCTAATATCTTCAGGATTACCCCTCGAAAAACTTACCACCGCATCACTCAATAAAGGGCGATCGCCCCTAGCCTTATAATAAAGCATCTCCAAAATCAAACCATTAGTATTACCCGTCAAAATAATATTATTACTACCATCCTCCTCAAACTTTCCAGCATAAAAACCTCCACCATCAGGACTCATCATTCCCCCAGCAAAAGTCCTCAACTGCTGACCATAATCACTCTGGGGAAAAAGATAATGTAAACCCAAAGCAGCCTTAGTGCTAATGCTACGCCATTGAGGAAACTGTTCATTCTCTTCCGTAATAGTTGTCCAAGCATTGCCATTGGCATAGATAGAGTTGTACAAAAAAGAAGGTACATTAGGATTTTTATTCTCCGTCAACACATTATCCTCCGTCACCGCCGTCAACTGCCCCGTCGCTAAATAACGTCTTCTTTGTACCTCCAAAATATTTCTAGCATACTCCTGCATCTGAGTACCCAAAAAACCAAACTCAATACCATCAAGAATATAAGACTCACTGACCACATAATTATTACCATTGGTGCGCTGAAAATCACGGGTATCAGCAGGAATTTGCACCCCATAAATTTCCACCAAATTAAACGGCTCAAAAGAAAGTGCCATAGGAGCATCATACCCCCACAACTGAAAACCCCTAGCCGAATACTGCTCATACCCTAAGCGTCCTTCCTGCACCAACCGAGTTTGACCATTCCTTAGTACCTCCGCTCCATACAAAGAGCCGTTTTGAATAATTCTTTCCACATCCCAACCCCGAATAACAGACTCTATCCAATCAGCATATTGAGGATGACAGGTACGCAAAACATGAAAAGATGCCAAAATTCTACCAATATCAAGGGCAGACCAACCAATGCCATTGGGTACAGGGTTATTGCCATAATCCACAAATTCCTTAGAAATAGTGTTATATACCTTGTGAGGCAAAGAGTCCTCAAATAACCTTATCGTGCCAATATTTTCTAAAAACCTATTCAATCGAGCATCAAAATCCCCCTGATCAATAATATTTAACCAACGAGCCGCATTAAGAGCCATCAGATAATTTCCCATATCCCAAGTAGTAGCAGCAGGAAACTCATTCGCAGAATTGATAAAGCCTGTATTGGGTTGATAATTATTAACAAAATATGCCCATGCCGTGCGGGCCCATTGACTTTCTTCCTCTGTTAAAGGATCACTAATAATCGCACAAGATGATACAGCCCCTGATTGAGCGGAAACCTCAGATACTTGTTTACTAAAAAATAGTGATTTTTCCATCGTATTGAAGCTGAGATAGTGACTAACAATAAAACCCATTAGACACAAGCCAATGATTCTTAACCATCGGTGAAAAACCTTTTTTTTACTTTTCATAGTCATTCTTTTTATTAGTTCCTATCTCGAAATACAATATAGATTTATCTCATTCAAGAAAAACAAAGTTTTGTAAAAATTAATTTTTGTTTGTTATGTATTAATTAAACTATTTATCATGGTATATGATAACCTTAGAAAAATATAGTTAATTGACTGATATGAAAAAAAAAAGTCATGAATTAATCAAGTTTCTCATCTTTCTTACCTTCTCTCCTTCACTTTTACTATCTTCAAAAAATTCTTTACAAGCCATTGAAATGGTTAATATTGACTTATTTCAAAAGCCCATAGAGGAAGATTTTTTCATATCTAATAATACCAATTTAACTAAGATTATAAGTAATCCCAGTGATTATAGCATTTATAGTTTTAGCAACGACTATAGTTTTTTAAATCAACAAAGACAATTTTCTGACACTATTAATAATGGAAAATCAAATCTAATTGCGTCTCCAGAAAACTTTAATCCTTCCCTCAGACAACCTGATATAACACCTTTTACCACAGAAACACTCCCCCCCCAGAGAGATAGTTTTCAGCTAGAAAGTATTACCCCTAGCATCTATTTAGAAACCGATAATTTTGGTCAAAGAAATATTTATAGAGAAGTATTACTTGAGTTTCAAGGTCGTAATGACAATAAATTTGACCTACGGACAGGAATTAACAGTTTCAAAGAAACAGATGTAGAAGATATTACCCAAATTCCTTTGGTTTTTGGTTGGCAAAAACAACTAAATAAAACTAATTTAAATCTTAATTTAGGAATTGATTTTTTTGACCGTGTTAGAAATAGTCCTAATTTTAGGATAAATGCGGAACAACCCCTATCTATTAGGGTAAATGAAGTAGGAGAGTTACAATCTTTATTTGTCGCAGGGGCAACCATCGAGCATCAAGCCTATAAATTTAATGCTACTACCATCGAAAATGAGATAACTTCTTGGCGATTTACACCTCAATTTTACTGGTTAATAGCCCCTGATTTAAGTTTATTCAGTTTTGCCCAATATGGTACTTTTTCCGACGGTAATGATGAATTTCAATCTTTTACTCGCCTTGAAAAAACCTTTGGTGAGTTTAGCTTATCAGGAAATCTTTTTGTTTGGAGTTTTGCGGAAAATTTAGAGTCTTCTAGCGGTTATTTTTCCCCCCCTGATTTTTTAGTTTCTAACCTAGAGTTGGCTTGGAGAAGACAATTTTCCGATAGTTTAACCTGTCGTCTAGCAGGAAGTTTTGGGCGACAAAGATTAGAGGGTGATTTTTCTAATGCTTTTGTCTATGAAGGTTTATGTCAAGCTAGTTTATCTCCCCAAACGGTGCTAGATTTGAGTTATCGGGTATCTAATATATTAAGTGCGGAAAGTGGGGCTGACTCTTTTCGCAATGAGCAATTTAAAGCCCAGGTTAAATTTAGTTTTTGATCTTAACCTATTGATAGTATTTATCTAGGTAGTTTTGATAACCTATATTGCCTAACTCCTCTTGTTTTCCATCAACCATTTCTTTTAACTGTTCACTGTATGCCTGAACTTTTGCGAGTAATTCGGGTTGTTGACAGGCTAAAATCCTGACGGCCAGTAAACCAGCATTTTGGGCGTTGCCGATGGCGACAGTAGCCACAGGAATTCCCCTCGGCATTTGGACGATGGAATAAAGGGAGTCTAAGCCGTTTAATTGTTTAGTTTGTACAGGTACACCGATGACGGGTAAAGGGGTTAGGGAGGCTACCATGCCGGGTAAATGGGCTGCTCCCCCTGCCCCTGCGATAATTACTTTGATGCCTCTTTTATGGGCATTTTGGGCATACTCTACCATTTTGATGGGGGTACGATGGGCGGAGACGATTTGCACCTCACAGGCTACATTAAATTGCTCACAAAGGGCGATCGCACTTACCATGGTAGGTAAATCAGAATCACTACCCATAATAATTCCGACTTCGGGGGTTTTTTGTTCCATGTTTAAATTTAGATATAGTTTTTAGTTTACGGGAGGAGTGGGGATTGATAATAATATTTTTTTAAGATAATTCACGGGTTAAAATATCATCAATAGAATAAGGGCAAACCGTAGGAAAATCAAGACCAGTTTCCTTCATGGCATCCAAAGACGCATTACGATAAACCTTTGTAACCCATTCGGTGGCAAGATACTTTTTCAAACTGGGGCTATCTTCAAGGTAAAAATCAAGATTGTTTCTTTCCCTTGTTATGGAGATTTGCCAACTCCTCGAGCACTTTTGGGGTTGATAATCCCATTTTAATAAGTGATGAATAATTAGGCGAATACTACTCAATAATTTATCTCTCTCTCGCTTCGACAAATCTCGAATTTCCTCCACCAAATTTTCTATATCCAACCCCGAAAAGTTTTTTTGCTCCAAATTTTGAGCCATTACTTCCGCCCAATAAGCAAAATCTTGATCATAAAGTTTGTCCATATCTAATTCTAAAGGGTTAAAACATCATTATTAACATCCACCATGCGCGCAGAAAGAAAACGATTCATCCACCCTTCCAAAAACTGACGATTTGCCATAATTTCCTGTGCATCCTTAGTATCCAGAGGGTGGGGGGCTAAACCTTTTAAGGCTGCCGTGGTTACACAATACATAGACTTTTGGAAACTCATACATATTTTAACCAATAAATCATCCTCCCCCCGCAAAGAATTTTGATATAAACCATGGAGATACTCGGGAAGATAATGACGCATATCTTGCATCAAAAGAGTAGGAGGAACCCCTGCACCCCCCACAGGTAAAGGATCTGCGTATAAAGCACCATAGCTAAAATCTCCTTGCTCATGGGGTACTTGACTAGCTTGGGCGTTATAGGATACGGTACCCAAAAAAGGAAATCCACGGAAAAACACAGCTTCCACATAAGGCACAGCGGTTTCCATCAAAAAAGTTAGCCCTGCTTCCTTGGGAATGATGGTGTAGATTTCCCCTTTAATGTCCACTTCAAAAGTAATGGGTAAAGAAGCATCCGCCACTAAGCCATCTAAAACGTGTTGTACCACATCGGGAATAGAATTGATTTCTCCAGCGTCAAAACGATCCGATAAACTTAGAAACATATCGCTCATTACCCGCCAAAATTGTCCTAGGGCAGCGTAGTATGCTGACATCTTAGCTTGTTCGAGTAAAAAATTCGGAAAAATCTTGTTTAATCCAAAAATGAAAGGATTATTTTTTAATTTAGCTCTTATGGCGCGATCGCAATTAGCCTTAAACTCTTCACTATCAACATATTCATCTAACTTCCCGCCCCCATGCCAAAGCATTCCTCGCATACAGTATTCTGCATATTCGTAATTGATGCGATCGTGCCACCAATGTTTAAGTAACCTAGAAAAAGAAACATCCCCGTTAAAATATTTAAAAAAGGGAAATAATACCAAAAACTGATGTTTGCCAATATAGTTGAGATTATTTGAATACTCATCCAACACTACACCATAGGATTTGAGAATCCCCACCACCTCCAGAAGATTGTTCGGAGTATCTTTTAAAAGGGCATCCCCTCGCTCTAGTCTGTAGATATACTCGGCTAAAGGATGTTGTGATGGTTGAATAGGAGTAGTGACCATAGGCTATTATGTGCAACTATAAACAAGTTTTATTTTACCATTATCAGCGAAGTTAAGTTAAAGTTATCTTTCTCACTGACTATTAAACCCCTTCTCAAAATTAACGTAAATGGCAAAAGAAGTCCTCATTCTCAGCGTAGCGGAATGATGGATGAATTTTGCCCAACAAAAAAATCCGACAGGATGCTACACAAAACCAAAATCAGTAGTTATAATATTTTTACAAGCAACCTTAGTTTGT